>CAZMBY010000011.1:5599-31232 GCA_964564925.1 uncultured Methanosarcinales archaeon | reverse complement strand
AGCCTGCTTCTTCTATTCTTGGGTCAATGGGCTACACTACCAAAGTTCTTGAGGATGGAATGCTTGGATGGAATTTTTGAAAAATATTCAATAAGCGCCTTAAATTAAACATTTAAATACTAATCCTAAACTCTATAGCCTATGGAGCTGCCGAAGAGCTATATTCCAAAGGAATCAGAGCAGAAATGGCTTGAGTTCTGGGAAAAAGAAAATATTTACGCTTTTGATCCTGAAAGCAAAGCTGAAATATATTCCATAGACACTCCTCCACCAACAGTTTCAGGAAAGATGCACCTTGGACATTCATTTTCTTACTCGCAGCAGGATTTTGTTGCAAGATTCCAAAGGATGCTCGGCAAGAATGTTTTCTATCCTTTCGGCACAGATGACAACGGGCTTGCGACAGAGCGAATGATAGAGAAGATGAAAAATGTCAAGGGCCAGTTCATGAAGAGAAAGGAATTCATTGACTTGTGCCTGAAAACATTGGAGGAGATAAGGCCTGATTTTGTTTTCGATTGGAAAAGGATTGGAATCAGCGCGGATTTCAATATATTCTATACAACAATCAATGACCATTGCCGTAGAATCTCTCAAAGATCTTTCCTGGATTTGTTCAAGATGGGAAGGATCTACAGGAAAAAAGCCCCGATAATGTTCTGCCCCAACTGCCAGACTGCAATTGCCCAAGTCGAGCTTAAGGACGCTGAAAGGGAATCAAGCCTTGCTTACATCAAGGCGGATGTGGAAGGGACAAAAGAGCATCTTGTGTTTGCCACAACAAGGCCGGAATTAATTTATGCATGCGTTGGAATATCTGTCCATCCTGATGACAAGAGATACAAGCACTTGATTGGCAAAAAAGTCAGGATTCCTTTGATCAACAGAAGCGTCGAGCTAATTCCTGACGAGATGACCGAGATGGAATACGGCAGCGGCGTTGTTTATTATTGCACTTATGGAGGAGTTGACTGCATAGAATGGATGCAGAGGCACCCTCAAGTCAAGCCAATTGACATAATGGGGATGGACGGAAGATACAACGAGCTTTCTGGAAAATACAAGGGAATGAAAAGCGACGAGGCAAGGAAGGCAGCTGTTGAAGACCTGCAGAAAATTGGAGCCATTGTCAAGACAGAGAAAATAAGGCATATTGTCAACACTCATGAGAGATGCGATACAGACATAGAATTCATAGCAACCCCTCAATGGTACATAAAGTATCTTGAGTTGAAGGATGATTTTATAGAATATGGAAGAAAAATTATATGGCATCCTGAGCACATGCGCTCAAGGTATGAGAATTGGATAAAAGGGCTGAAATGGGACTGGAATATTTCAAGGCAAAGGCATTTTGGAGTGCCTATCCCGATTTGGTATTGCAGGAGATGCAATGAATTTTTGATTGCTGATGAAAAGCAGCTTCCTATTGACCCATTGGCAGACAAGCCATTGCACAAATGCAAATGCGGCTCAAATGACTTTGAGGGAGAGAAGGATGTTCTTGACACCTGGGCAACATCATCACTGACTCCGGACATTGCGATTGAATTGTTTGGAAAAGATTTGCAAAATAAATTGTATCCGATGAGCCTAAGGCCGCAAGCTCATGACATAATAACTTTCTGGCTTTTCAATACTTTAGTCAAGGGGTATTTCCACCATAAAAAAATTCCTTGGAATAATGTCATGATTTCTGGATGGGCTCTCGATCCCCATGGAAAGAAGATGAGCAAGAGCAAGGGCAACGCAGTTGATCCAAGAGAGATGATTTCAAAATATTCAGCAGATGCTTTAAGGTTCTGGGCAGCAGGCTCAAAGTTAGGAGATGACATGCCTTTCCAGGAAAAGGATTTGGTGACAGGCAACAAGTTCATCACGAAGATCTGGAACGCTTCTAAGTTTGCGTTTTTGCACTTGTCTGATTACAACGGCGAAAAGCCTTCAAAGCTTGAGACAGTCGACAAGTGGATCTTATCCAAACTGAGCAAAGTTGTCAAGGTTTCCACTGAAAATTTCATGAATTATGAATATTCCCACACAAAGCTTGAGACAGAGACATTTTTCTGGCACACCTTCTGCGACAATTATCTTGAATTGGTGAAGGACAGGCTCTACAATGCAGACAAGAGGGGAAATGAGGCGAAACTGTCTGCGCAATACGGATTATACCAATCTCTCTTGGCAATAATAAAACTTATGGCTCCGATAATGCCTTTCATCACAGAGGAATTGTACCAGTCATATTTTATGAAGCATGAAAAAGCAAAGTCTGTTCACTTAACGAAATGGCCTTCTATTGATTTGATAGAAGAGCATGCGGAGCATGTCGGTGATTTTGTGGTTGAGGTCATTGAGTTTGTACGGAAGAAAAAATCAGAAAAGCAGCTGTCGTTAAAAGCTCCGGTCAAGAAATTAATAATAAGGTCAAAAGTTGAGGAAAAAGATTTTGATGAAGTTGAAGCAGAGATAAAGGCGGCGACAACAGCCGATACCATAATTTACGAACCGACACGTGGTAAAAAAACTGAAAAAGATGTTGATGTTGAAATTGAGTTTTGAAAAAGTTTAAATAGTGATTGTCAAATTCATGTTAAAAAATTAACGGGAATTTAAAATGAGCTTATTTGAAAAACATTTATCGAATTCTCCTGGTGTAAATATTTCTCTGAGAGAATATGAAAGAGCCTTGCGTGCTGCTCAAGCAAAAATCGAATCCGCACTTTATCATGCAGGAGTACCGGAGCATTTTTATAGGCATTTGGTTAAAGAACTTAGTGGTTTTACTAGATCTGGAATAGGTTCTGCGTTATTACTTTACGAACAATTGGGACAAGATGTAAGGTTAACCGAAGCAGACAGAGCAAGATTAATACCCAGGCTTGCAAAAATATCTGATGAGCATGGAGCAAAAGTTCACAATGAACCTCAATTTCTTGACCAAGCAGTAGATGATTATCTAACTACCCCTCAAGTTGGATTAAAGCCAAACTTAAGAGGAAGTAGGATTAGAGATAGGCATGCTTCTGACAAATGGATTATTTATGGTGATGCATCTGCAAAAATTCATTATGGCACTCGTCAAGGCGGATATGGAGATACTTTAAAAAGGAAAATTCCTGCATCAAGGATTCCGTCTCAGACTATGGTAAGAAAAGCCCAAGAATTAGCTAATTCTGTAAATTCAGGAAAATGGAATGAAGCTATTGAAAGATACCATGATCTGTTGCAACAATCCGGTCATCTGTTTTATGGAGTTCAAACTCACAGGCAATTTCTCTACGACGTTGGTTCAATTATCAAAGGCGGTACCAATCAACATCAAGTAGCTTTAATTGGCATTGATAAGTATGGTTTCCCGACAGAATATAAATTGAGTCCTGCTTTTGTAAAAATGCCTTCAGAAGAACCTAAAGAAAAACCTAACAGAGAAAAAAGATCCTCATTCGTTAAAAGAATTTCTAGGAGAGCAAGAACTGTTCCTTCAAATGGGTTTGGAAAAAGATCAAATACTCGAGATGTTGTGGTTTTGAGTAATCCACATCCAAGTTTAGAGCGAGTAATTGGAAGAACTCATTTGTAAAATTTTTATTTATTCTTTCTTCCACCTAACTCCATCTTTAGTATCTTCCAGAATTATCCCTTTCTCTTTCAGCCCTTTTCTGATATTATCAGCCTTTGCAAAATCCTTTTCCTTCCTTGCTTTTTCCCTCTCGTCAATCAATCTCTTCAGCTCAAGCTCCAGTGAAACTTCTTCTGTGCTTAAGATGCCGAAAATGCCGTCAAACTCCATCATCAATGAATAGGCTTTCTTGCCGCCGCCTTTTTTGTTCACTTCCCTTATGAAATCGAAAATTGCGGCAAATGCATTTGGCGTGTCAAAATCATCATCCATAGCCTTAATAAAGCGCGCCTTTGTTTCTTTAATTAATTTAGAATCAAATTTGTCCTCTCCATCCTTGATTGCAAGCATGAAATCGTTCAGCCTTTGAATGGAATTCTTTGCCTGCTCAAGAAGGTCATAGTCAAAATAGATTGCAGTCCTGTAGTGGCTGCTGGCATAGAAATACCTCAAAACTTTGGCATCATATTTTTCAAGCACTTCCCTAATGGATAAAATGTTTCCAAGGGATTTTGACATTTTCGTCTTGTTTATGTTTAGGAATTCAGTGTGCAGCCAATATTTCACAAACGGCTTTTTGCCAGAGATGGATTCCATCTGGGCTATTTCAGCGTCATGATGCGGGAATATCAAGTCTCTTGCTCCGCCGTGAACATCATATTGCATTCCAAATTCTGCTTCTGTAATTGCAGTGTCTTCTATGTGCCATCCCGGCCTTCCTTTACCAAGCTCTGTTTCCCAATAAGGATCGTTATCCTTGTAGAACTTCCAAAGGCAGAAATCACCTTTGTTCCTCTTTTCGGAATTTTCATCAATCCTTGAGACTGCATCCTCTGCGTCCAATGTTGTTCTTCCAGCAAGTTTCCCGTAATCGTCATCCTTGCTCAAGTCGAAATAAATTCCGTCTGAAATTTCGTAAGCGAAGTTTTTTTTCAACAATCTTTTGACCTGGCTAACTATACTTTCAATGTAGTCAGTTGCTTTTGCGTATTTGTTGACGGCAGTTATTCCAAGCGCCTGCATGTCCTCATGATATCTCTGCAAAAAGAGCTCAGCAATCTCTTTTGGAGTCTTGCTTTCCTGCCTTGCCTTGTTTATTATCTTGTCGTCTATGTCTGTGATGTTTTGCAGATACAAGACGTCATACTTCCTGTATCTTAAGTATTTCACGATGACATCAAACTGGGTGTAAGTCTTTGCATGACCGATATGGCTGTAGTCATAAACAGTTGGGCCGCAAACAAAGAATTTTACATGCTTGCCTTTCATTGGCTTGAAAGCTTCTTTTTTTCTCGTCAATGTGTTGAATATTTTCAATGCCATTATCTCTTATTCCTCTTCTCTATTAATAAAACTTTTCTCTTAAGCTTAAACCATTCCTCTTTCGGGACTTCAACCTTTTCAATCTCCTCTTTTTTCATCTTTTTCCCTTCCTTGACGATGTATTTTCCAAGCTCTGAAACAACCGTTGAATCTCTCGGAACGTTTTTGATGACAATTGCCCCGGCACCTATCCTGCTGTTTTCCCCAACAGTAACAGGACCAAGAATCTTGCACCCAACTCCCAAGACCACATTGCTGCCGATTGTCGGGTGCCTTTTGTGGCCCTTCTTGTCCACCCACCACCCATGGCCTCCAAGGGTGACTCCATGATACATCATCACATTGTCTCCAATCTCAGCTGTTTCTCCAATGACAATTCCTGCGCCGTGGTCAATGAAGAAATTCTTCCCGATTTTCGCTCCAGGATGGATTTCAATTTGGGTTATCCATCTGTTTAGTTGTGATATCAATCTTTGGATGAAAGGAATCCTCAAAGCATACAGAAAATGCGCAATCCTGTGAAGCCAGATGGCATGCACTCCTTGGTACAGGAATACCTCTAGAAAATTAATTCCTTTCTTTAAAGCAGGATCCTTGTCATACGCTGTCTTAATTGTACGGAGCATATCAAATCTTACCAATCAAAAAATAAAGAGCGAGGGATGGGATTCGAACCCATGAATAAGCGGGCTTTGCGCAATTCATCGCTAAAAGCGTTTAGCTCATATGGCTGCTTTGCAGCCGCTCCCCTTAGGCCGCTTGGGCACCCTCGCTTTATGAAAATTTTAATTCATTGTTTTTGAAATAGCTTATTAATGTATGATTAATTTGGAATGTAATTTGAATTATCAAGATAGTCTAGAACTAGCAACAAACATAGCATCTGTAATAGTCTTGCCTTATCATAATATGGAAGTTATACCGCATCCTATTTAAAGGTTTATGTTTTATAATATTTTTTTTATTCATTCTATTTGTACTTGCTTTCTTCTCCGCGGTTGTTGAAGTCCACAATAGATAAACTTTGTAGAAACTCTTCAAAGTTTTCCTGTTCCGCAGAGTTGAGTTTTGTCTTTTGTTCCAATTTTAACACCTCCGAATTGTTTAGAAAAAAGTAAGGTTAAAATCGGCAGTTAACACATCATTTTATGGATGGGACTAATCACATTCAGAATGCTTCTCCTCATCCATGCAGTTGCGAGCAAGCCTACTCGCATCTCAATGTTATTTGCCATTAGCCATATACATGGCAAGCTTATATTTAAATGTTTTTATTTTGATAGAATTTTTTATTTATTACCTAACCTGTCGAGTTTTGCCCCTGTTGTATCTCACTTAACTGCCGTCTTAAGTCGCATGAGTCACGCAATTGCTTGTTTGTTATGCTTCCACAGACGGAATAATCTTCATGCTCCAGAACAAGGGTCATGTAGCAAGAGTCCCTTCTTCCTTCAGATGCAACTAGCTCGCATAAAGACCTGTCAGCTGTAGAATGGGCAATGTTTGAATAGCACAAATCCTTGGCTCTTAATCCTGTGATTTCAGCGCAATATTCCTGGTCTTGCTGGACTTCTCCAATGCTGCTGATGCAAGCATCCTTTAGGTCAGGCACCTCAATATTGTTGCATTCCTGCAATGCTTTGCTTGGGTTTGTTTTTGCAAGCTCTTTTATTTCATCAAGAGTTACTGACCCATAATCATAAGGAATATCATCTTGGCAATCTGAAGCGCAACTTTCCTGTTCCTCGCATACATAGTTGCCGCAGCAGGGAACTATTGGGACATTCAGGCATTTGCCGTTGTCAAAAGCATCATTTGTGCAAATATCGTTGTCGTTGCAATTAATTGCTTGTTCCTGGCATGCTTTGCAAATGCCCCCACAGTCGATACCCTCTTCATTTTGGTTCCTTGCCCCGTCAAAGCATGTCTCTTTTACATCAGATGCAACTACCTTTAAGGGCAGAGTCGCAATAGCTTTTTTGTTATCGTACTCTACAACCATCCTGAGCAGATAGTCTCCTGCCAAAGTCTCCTTGGGAATCAATATTCTTGTTTGTGTCGAGCCTGTTGTTTCTATCGCCCTTGTTTCAATCTTTTGAGTCAAAACCCTGTTTGTTTTGGGGTCTATCACTTCCTGCTTAACGACTATGTCGTACCTCTGAGCTGAACCAAGATTCAATATCTCTTTCAAAAAGACAATATTGTCGCCGGCTTGCACTGTAGTCAAGACAGGCTCAAGATTGACGTCAAGGAGTTGTTCAGCTGCCTGTGGCTTTTCATAGTTCATGTAAACAATAACAGAAATCGCTGAGATAACAATAAAAATGATAACAAAGATTACTGGAGCCGACAAATGTATTTCATGCCTTATTGCAGGATTGTACACATCGCTTATTGCTTCGTCAACCTCTTTGCTGCTGTATCCATACTTAATCATGTTGCTTTTAATCGCAGAAGCACTATATCCTTTGCTCAAAAGGCTTTTGACATAATCCACCACCTTTTTTCTTACCATCCAAACTCATCTTTGATCCGCAATATATAAATATTATTGTTTAGGACGGAAAAGTTTATATACAATAACTATCCTTTTTTTAGCATAAATAAATGAGATTTTAAGTATAAATTTTTATTAATTATCCCTTATTTATACTGAAGTAAGCATAACTTTTGATATTATGTAATAAAAATATTTAAATAGTAATACTGAAAATATACTGATTATAGGATAAATCTAGCTGAAAATGAGCATTCAAATTAGGATTACAGTATCTAAAGAAATAAACGACCTTCTGGAAAGAGTTGCTAAAAAGCTTGGCAAGAAAAAATCGATGCTAGCCAGGGAACTGATGGAGCAGAAGATGTATGATTTGGACTTGATCCAAAAGGAATTGAAGGAATTGGATAAAGGAAACTGAAATCCGATTGGCATTTGCATAAGAAATAAAAAATGAAAAAGTTTGGCAATCAAAGAATGAGAGGCAAAAAAACCCAGGCAGCTATCTTCATGATAGTTGGGCTAATCATCTTGATGGGAGGAATAATATTTTTCTACTCGACTGAGAAAATACAAAAACAGATAGAGCCGGAGATAAAGATTGTTGAAGAGCAAATCCCGGTTGAATTCGATCCTGTAAGGAAATATGCAAATGATTGCGCATATGCCGTTGCAGTTGATGGCCTGAAGCTGATCGGCAAACAAGGTGGCTATGTAAGCATGGCTGACAAAAGTTTCAACAAAGAGCCATTCACGATAACAAGATCACCGACAGAAAGCGACGCAGTTATCTTCACGTCAGATTCTGATTTGAAAATTCCTTATTGGTGGTATCTGAAATCAGCCAACAATTGCAAGGGCGATTGTAAATTTTCATCAAAAAGGCCGGATTTGAGGAATACAGAAAACTCCATTGAAAAGCAGCTGGAAAGGTACATCAATTCCAAGTTTGAAGACTGCCTGAATAATTTTGAGCCGTTCATCGAGCAGGGATTCAAGGTAAGCAAAACTGGGCAGGTAAAAGCTGATGTCACAATTGCTTCTGAAGATGTTGCCGTACTGGTTGAAGCGCCAATCAATGCGGAAATAGGAAACACAAACACCAGGATCACGCAATTTTTAGTCAGAGTCCCGGTTAATCTCGACAAAGTCTATGAGTTAGCCACAAAAATAACGAACCTGGAGATGGACCATCATTATCTGGAAAAGCATGTCCTGAACTTATTAGTTGCGTTCTCCGGCATCAACAAGGATAAGCTGCCGCCGATGTCAGACATGCAGTTTGAGTTTGGAAGCGCATTAAGCTGGCAAAGAAGCGAAATAAAAAACAGGATAACAGATATGCTGGCTTCTTACATTCAGCTGTTCCAGGTTGATGGCACTTATAATTATGAAAGGACAATCATGGATTCAGAGCTCAAGCAGCGATTATACGATTCAACCATATTACCAGTTGCAAACAGCTCCTTCTCCCAATTGGCTGCATCATTTGCATACCTTGATTTCTGGCCCGTATATTTTGATCTGAACTGCAAAGGAGAAAGATGCGTACCCAAATCAGCAAACAGCCTGATTTCATTTTTCGGGATACAGGATTACAGATTCGCTTATGACCTGTCATTTCCAATACTTGTTACAGTTGAGGACCCATTTGCATTAAATGAACAGGGTTATTCATTCCGTTTCTTCTTGGAAGGAAACATCAGAAACAACAATCCTATGCCTGTTGACTTCAGTCCTTTGGAGATAGGCTCTTTATCAGAGGCGTCTTTGCTTTGCGACACAAGAACAAGCGGCAATGTATCAATCAAAATTGCACAGGACAGCAAGTCAAAGCAGCCTGTAGAAGACGCTCAAATTCTCTACACAATCATTGATGAAAGCTGCTTCATAGGAACAACTGATTCAAGCGGCGCCTTGGCTGAAAAATTTCCTGTCGGCATTGGCGGTGTTGTAAATGTGCTGAAAAATGGCTACATTGGGAAGGCCGTTGAATTTGATCCGAGAGTAAACAGCCCTGATTCTTTGCAGGTGGAGCTTAGCCCCATTTACACAAAAAAGCTCATTGTCAGGAAGAAGAATGTTGCTAAAACTTCAGAAGGCTGGAAATTTGTCGATACTCCTGTTGACATAAGCAATAAGGAGGCAGTTGCAGTCACTTTGACAAGGATTGGAAATGAGAATGAGCTGGAATTCTCAGCTGTCTCATTGTATGAGGGCAGCCAAAAAAACTCAAGTGAAATCGAGATAGCGCCTGGAAATTATGTTGCAGACCTGTCCTTGATGCTCGATCAAAGAATAATAGTGCCTGAAAAAGAGGAGTGTGTCAGCAAAGGCATTCTTGGCAAGGAATGCTATAAAACTCCAAAAGTTGACTTTGGCGAAAAGTCATCGCCTGGACAGGAGAAATTTCCGGAAGGCGGGCTTAGATTAAATTTCACGCTAAGTGCTGATGACCTTTCAACTTATGGCACACTTGTCCTTTACGTTATCAGCATTGACTTGGCAAGCGTGCCTGAACAGGACAGAGTCATTGAAGACCTTGACCAGCTTGCAAAAGTTGAGGATCACTCAAAAACATATCAACAGGCTGTCAAGCCAGCATTCCAATAGAATGAACTCAATAAAAATTTGGATAACATATAAGCGGGAATTTGTTGAATCCTGCAATATTAAAGTGTACAATGCAAAATCATCAGGCCAGATTAGCATTAGCAGGTATTTCAACAGGATCAAGGCGATACCTGTAAACAAAGAGAGGTAGAATGATCAAAGAAAAACATGTACAATTTATTGCATCATTCTTAATAGTGTTAGTTCTCACCATCCCCTTCTATACCACAAGCACATACGCTGCAATAAATACCATAACTGTAAAAGGCAGCGGCGGAATTGAAGGATTTGCAAAATCAAAGGATTCTCTGGACTTCAAAGTCCATGTTTCCATAGGCAACGAAACAATCAAAAATGACCAAGTGTTCTTAGGCTCTGGCATAAAGTTTGACAAGTGCAGCCCATCAATAAGCAGCGGAAGCGAGTGCGATTTAAGATACCCAAGCAATGGGACAACTTCTTTCGAGAGCAGGCCTGTGCCATTCACTGTCAATTTATATAAAGACGATGGAACTTTGGATTCCTCCAAGTCAAGCACAGTTGTCATTGATAACAAGGCACCGCAATTTAAGCTGAGTTTAGACCAAGACAAGTTTTCTGAACAAGACGAAATAAATCTGAATTTCGAAGCCACTGACTTTGCCTGTAACGACCCCTCTTGCAGCAATAAATGCGTCGGCATAAAAAATGTTGAATTGTACACTCTAGATGGGCAATTTGAGCAGACAGTAGCAGCTTCAAATGATTCCAGCGGGTGCAAATTTGCATCAAGCGTTAAAATCCCCAACTCTTTTGCCTTGGGCCAAAATTCCGTATTTGGAAAAGCCCTTGACAAGTTTGGCCAAGCGTCCGCAGAAACATCAGTTACATTTAAAGTAGTTGAATCAATAAGAATAATATCAGAATCGTTCGCAATAAAAGCTAAAGGCGTTGAAATCCATACATACTCTTCAAAAAGCAAGCCAGTTGCTGTTTCAGTTAATGTTTCCGGTGCCACCTTAAATCCAAGCACTGTCGAGGCTGATTTATCCGCTCTTAATCCAAGCTTGAAAACTGTAAAGGCATCATGCACATCTGAGAAGGAAGATTTGCATTTATGCAAATGGAGCATTGACCTTAAGCCAAATGCAAACAGCTCAAAAACCGTAAAAATAAACGCAAGGGAAAAATCCGGAACAAATGTAACAGAAACGATAGCAATAGACTTGACGCTTGACGACAAGGGGCCTGTTGTGAAATCCTTATCAACATCCACAACTGTAAATGGCACACCTTATGGAAGATCAACAGGCAATGAAGTCATTGCAACATTTGACGAGGAAACTGGCCTGTTACCGGATGAATCATTCTTGTATGTTGGCAATTCAAAATTAAAGGCAAGCAGCTGCACAAGAGAATCAAGCTGGCAATGCTCATGGAAAAATCTTGCTTTTAGTTCAGCAACTAAAATTTCCATAAAAACAGATACAAAAGACATATTTGGAAATGCTGTGACCAAGGAAACCTCTGCTGATGTAATAATCGACAATAATGTGCCGGAAATAACCTCAATAGATATGACTCCTATAGGCGGCACAATTGAGGCATTTCCTTACATATTCAAGATTGGCGACAAGATTTCTGTAGTAGCCAATGTCTCTGAAGATAACGATGTTTTTGCTGTCGCTGATTTTTCTGATTTCATCACAGAAGCGTCTAATGTCGTAGGAAGCTGCGAAGTAATTGGAGGCAAGGAGCACGTATGCACATGGCTGACAGATTCAATAGATCAGGAAGCTGACAGTTTTGCAACATTCAATTTCAGCGACTCAGCAGGAAACCAGGTGATTGTTACAAGGTCATTGAAAACCTTAGGGTTGGATGAGAGAAAAGCTCCTGACTTCTGGAAGAATGAGGTGAGCTGCTCGCCGAAGACTATTGACAGGCAGCTTGGCCCGTTGATCAATCAAAAAGTATTCTGCGAAGTTAAACTGCAGCCTAAATCCTCAAGCAAAGCTACAACAGCATTCATAGGGGAAGCAACCTGCGCTGATAGTTCATCGCTTATAGAAAAAGTTGAAACTTTCAACAATGAGCCGGGCAGCACATCACCATTCATCAGCATAGAGCTGAAGAAGGATGAGTTCAGGATTGACAGCGCTAACATCACCTGCTCTCTAAGCATTTTTTCAAGAGTTGCTGATACCGTCACTAAAAATCCTGAAATTGAAAGTGCAAGCGTCAACCTGCAATTCTCAAACCTGCCTCTTGGGGAATTAAGCGACGAGATAAACAGGAAGATAAAAGAAGCAAAGGAGGACGCTGAAGGGATTTGGGATATCATTGGAGTTCTAAACAAGATTGTTTTTTATGCAAAGAAAATATGCCAGATAATCAATACTTTTTACACAATCGTGGCTGCGCTATACCTTGCTTATTTTACATTAAAAGGGGCGGAGTTTACCTGCACATCAACCGGCATCTTGAACACATTTGGCATATGCGATACCATTTATGCAATTTCTGTCGGCCAATGCGGCACAACTGAAGGAGCAAGCCAGGCTGCTGATAAATCCAAAAATATTTTGAACAAATTTTGTGATTATGTTACTTGCAAGGAAACTTTTCTATGGGGCCCAACTGTTCGGAACTGGATAAATAACGCTGACGTAAGGGTTGGCGGATATTTCACTGGTCCTGGCAATTATGTCGGACCAAAAACCGAGGTTAGCGGGAGTGGGTTCTTCGGCCAAGAAGTAACAAAATTGGGTGCCAATGGCTTTAGTCGGCCGATAAGCGAATATATGGATCCAAATCGCAATCTGATTGTTGCTACATTATTTGTATGCTTGCCCGGGATAATCTATGGCCTGGACAAAATGAGGCAAATCCAATGCCTTTACGCTGATTGTCTGCAAAACGCGGTTGCCAAAGAAGGCTTGCCTGTGAAAGCTTGCCAGGATCAAAAGGCTTATGCAACGTGCAAATATGTGACAACAGAATTGTTCGCAGTGTTTCCATGGACAGCTGTTCTTGACCACTTTTTAGGATTGATAAAGAACGCATTGTCAAATCCCTTTGCTGCAATAGGTGTGGTTATCTCCTTAGCATGCCCATACGCATGTTACGCAAAAGCTGACCTGGGCATTGGCTACAAAGCCTGCAGAGGCGCAAGATTGCTGACTTTAGTGGGGGATGCAGCATCTAATGTCAAGAACATAATTGATGAAGGATTTACTATAAGGGCAGATTACTGCGAGAGATTGAAAAATAACGAAAATAAGTAATCAAAAGGTGGTGCAGAATGAAAAAAACAAAAATTATCAAGAAGCTGATGAAAGCCAAAAATGCAGAGCAATTCAGGTTGGGATTGGCTGTAATCCTGTTTGTAACAGTTGTTTTTATGTATGCTTTTATCAGTGAAGAATCCAGGATAACGGGATTCGCAACTGCAGACCAGGAGACATTGTCATTAAACCTCAACAAAATTCCTGAATTTGAGAGTGTTGAATCGCTTGAGACATTGGGAGAAGGAAACTACTTTATCGACAATAACGGACTGGTGCAGTGGATTGATGACGAGTCACGGCCTGTTGTAGGGCATATCAGCGATATTGATGAGCTTCAAAAAAACAGGCAAGTCCACATTGACAGCGAAGGCAGGATAGGCTATGTGCTTGAGTATGTTGATTTAGGCTAGATTTACAGAAAGATGAAGAATAAATTGGAAGGAAGCAAAATTGGAAAAGGATTGATTAGTTTAAAATGAAAAGAGAACTGTTAGATTCAAATATTTATGGAAAGATTGTTGAAAAAATGGAGATGAATTTTGTATTAAATAACTTACCGAAGTCAAATATTATTGTTTATGGAAGTGATATAATCAGAAAAGAGCTACGAGATACGCCAAAAGAAAAAATAATGGTAACGGAAAATAAAAAAGCCAAAATAAGGATATTGCTTCTAAATATTTACGATTTTATTGTAAAGAGCCGCCAACTTAAAACTACAGAGGCTGTAAAAGAACTTGCAGACACATACTATGTAGCATATAAGAAATTTAATGGACTTAAACCGAAAGAGCATATAATGAATGATTTTTTAATAGTTTCTACTGCCACATTGAATAAGCTTGATGTAGTTTACTCGGAAGACAACAAAACAATGCTAGGCAGGGAAGCTGTCAAAAGCTATGAATTAGTTAATAGTATAAAAAAATTAAGAACACCTAAGTTTAAATCTTATGAGGAATTTAAAAATGAAATTAGCAAGAAGTAACCCTAACAAATTGCTTTATGCCCTTCCTAATCTCAGGATCTTGCATAGCTTCCTCTATTTCAGCTATCAATTTTTCCTTGGCTATTTCATATTTTTTATCTTTTTGCACCATATTTTAAATCATGATAATTCACTATTTAAACCTTTCGCCCAAAAATGAAGAATAAATTGGCAGGAAGCAAGATTGGAAAAGGATTGGTTAGGTTCATAATAATAATGGTAATGCTGATTTCTGTGCTTGCGTTAAGCGTCTATTATAAGAGTGGCATAACTGCAAATGCGGTCAATGGAATAGCATCAGGTTCAAATCAAGAATCAATCCCTGTAAGGGAAATCAATGGCATGGATGAGTTAAGCCAGTTGAACGAAGGCTGGTACGAAATAAGAAGCGGGTTTGTCTATTATCTGGAATATTTCAATTCTTATATTCCGCTTTACATGCATGTTAATGATGAAAAGCTTAGAAATGGATTATTTTCTGTTGACGGAGAAGGAAACATAGAATTCAGGGAAAAAGATGAGTTGATTGGAAATAAAGAAATTGTGGATGAAGAGGAAAAAATATCCCAAAACCAAATCAGCGGAGAAGTCACTGGAATGGAGAAAGTGAGCGGGTTTGTGACAAGTGAAGAATTTGTTTGGATGGACGATAAAAGAGCTCAGCAAAAATCTGGTCGTGCACCGGTTGGAGTACCAACTTATGACCATTATTTCACAAGAGGCAGTTATCAAATTTGGGAATCGATAAAACCAGAAGGCAATATTGTCCGTTATAAGAAATCTTCAGATACAAGTTGGACTAATGGTGTTCCTCCAGATGCCGCTTCAAATAAGCATTACGAAGTAAAAATAAATGATAAATGGTACGCAATCCCAAATAACTATGACAACTTGCAAAAAGCTCAAGAAGCTATGAAGGGTGTTGGTACTGTTAGGGAAGCGCCAGTTCAAACAGCAACAGGCGACAAGTACCATGTTTTTGATGCAGGTAACAATTACATAGGCACAATCACTGCAAAACCAGGTGACGCCCAGATACAAGGCGAGATTCTGGCAAAAGTGTTGAATAAAGAATATGGATATATTGACCAACCAAAATTTAAACTTTCTAGTCCACAAACAGGAACAAAAATATATGATGCTCCAAACATGGAAGATGCGAAAGCGCAATTCAGGAAAGAATGGAGGACTGATCCTCAAAGTTCGGAAGAGTTGAAACCAGGAACTACTATTACAGGAAATACCTATTTCATTATAGATAAGACTACTGGGCAGAAAATTGCGACGCTGAATGATGTCCCATCTGAAGAGAAAGCTAATGAAGTACTGGGTAATTATCAAGGCAATGATCTTTATAAGGGAAGAAGTTTAGAATTGAAAAAAGCACCCACATTGGAAGATTTAAAAAAACAAAATCCAAACGTCCCAGTCCACATACTTCAAAAGGAATTGGAAAATTATGTGGCTCCTAAAGATGCAACTGCCCAAAATTTAGTTCAACCAACTCTAACGACCTTGGATGTCTTTGGCAAGAAGGTTTACTATGTAAACAACCAGAGATATGAAAAAGAGAGTGATGCATTAGAGGCATTCAGCAAAGCAAATTTAGCTTATCAGAAAGCAGCTGCTGAAACATTTGCAAAAGAACAACTTAAAGGAAAAACCTTAACAGGTGAAATCACACCCGATGGAGAATTAATAGCAAAAGATTCACAAGGAGTTTACAAACTTATTACAACAAAAGATGCAAATGATAAAATTACTGGAGGTAGAGTTGAAAAGGTTGGAGATACATATAAAACTCTTGAAATTGTAGGTGACATAAGGGTAGAAACTACAAAAGAAAGCACTACTGGTAAAAAACTTGAGATTGTAATCAAGAAGGAAGGAAAATCAGCAACAGTTGATGAAGAAACACTAAAACAAATAAAAGATGCAAAAGGAAAAGGTTTTAAGATTGAGATAACTCAGGAAGGTGCTTCAAGAGAGGGATTAATCCCCACCAGAGATTTCATAGCATGGTGTGACGCTGATATTACATGTAAAACTGACTCGCTTAACGTACAAGTTAAATCTTATCAGGATGCTTACCGAGAGGCGACAGGAAACGACCCACTTGTAGCTGTTTCGTCAAAAGATCAAAAAAAAATTGAGATAAGAGATAAGGATAACCAGCTTGTTGAACAGATATCCTTTAGTCCCGATTACACTCCAGAAAAAGGCACAAAGACAGATGAAAGGTATAAGACAGCATACTTTTACAACGGGAAAGAAATTTCGCAAGCGGAAGCGGAACAGCTGAGGAAAGATGGAAAGGGGCAAGAGGTTACTGAGAAAAATGAATTCCTTATTTCAAAAATTACTGTCGAAACAGAAAACAACAAAATTAAGTCTGTCACTAGATTCTATTTCAGGACAGTATATGATGAAAAAGGTAGCCCCACAAGGATTTATGAGGCAATAAAATATGATGAAAAGGACAATCCTGTAACATACACATACGGAAAAGATGGCAAGGAAATAACTTTTGACGCTTCGAGCTTCAAAGGCCCGTTTGGATTGGGAACAGCATGCAAACCAACAGGGGGAGACTCAAGCTTGTCAGCTGAGGCTTGCACAGCTTTTAAGCAATACGGCTCCAGGCAATTTTTCGCAGAAGTAGAGCGCATCTTCACAGAATTCAGCGGGCTTGGCTATTATTCAACCCTTTTCTTTGATGAAGATTCCTTGTTGGAATGGCGCGACAATGTTGACAGGGCGTTTGCGACATTCTACCTTGGGACAGAGTACTGGACAAGCGCGATATGCAGCAACTATCTTGACGGGGAAAATGACGGCATAGCCTATGCAGAGACTCCGCAAGGCCTTGCGCAAGTAGGCGCTCATGTCGAAGCCACAAGGACAGAGCCTATAAGAAATGTTAATGGAACGGAATTCATCTACAAGATAACTTTCAATGTAAGAAATGGCGACTTTGACAAAGACCCAAGGGCTCCTGAAAAAATGAAAATAAATTTAGTGATAAAAGGGGACAAAACAGTTAAGATTTTCAAGAAAGACATTGAAATAAAGAGAGGCTCAAGCTTTGGAAGAACCGGAAGAGGCGCGATTGTTCAGAGCAGCAAATCCTTGTTCAGCCAAATCTGCATAACCTTTGACCAGCTGCCTTTGAGGTGGAAGCTTGACAACAATGAATTATGTAACACAATAGTGCAATCCTCAGGCGTTCCTACGCCTATTGGCTCTTCAACCGCTTCAACCTCGACTGCAGGAACAGATTCTACCGGGGAAATCAATGATTTTTAAGGAAATGAAAAAACAAAAATTTTTGGGCTTCTTGGAATGGAACAACAAAATATTCCTCTCTTCGCTCAGTAAGATTGACTTGAACATAGTAATAATTGTGATTTTGGATTTTCTTTTTTACTTCATATCGGTTTTCCTGTTCATTTTCTGGCTGCAAAGAATCCAGGCAAAAATGTCCACTTTTGTCCTGCCGCAAGACGTAGTCTCTATAAGCAAAGAAGCAGCGCAGCATCTTGTTCAGGATGAGAGGGCTTTTTACCTCTTAATCATTGCTTCATTGGTATTGCTGGCAGTTGCAGTAATCTTCCTGGCAAGCATCCTAAAAGGGATAATTTGGGCAAAAACAACCAAAACAAAAATAACATTAAATTTGATTTCAAGATTCTTGGGCTTAAACCTTATTTGGATGAGCTTCTGGTTTTTGATAACATTCTTGATTTCATTTCTTGTCGAGCGGACATTGGTCAGAAACTTTATGATTGGGATGATTTTGCTTGGCTTTTACTTTACTAATGCACTTTACACGATATTCATGAAGGAGCAAAAGATGCGGGCAATTCCAAAATCTATTCATTTGTGCATTGCGAAGTTCCACCTTTTTGTCCTGCCCTACCTTTTGCTGTCACTGCTCTTATTCATAATTGTGAAGATTGCAGGCATGATTAACTTCAAATATGCTGATTTTGTGCTTTACTCAGCTCTGATTTTATTTATGGCTTTTGCCAGGTACTACATCTCCACTTTGGTCCAATCCATTTCTTCCAAATCGAAAGATTTATAAATAATATATATGATTTATATATAAAATTATACTTTTTAGTATTAAAATATATATAAAAAATATATGTAATACATATATTCTATATATGAGATACACCAAAAAGCTGATCAGGACCAGCGGAGGCCTGGTTGTCAGAGTCCCCTCAGATATAGTCAAGGTTCTGAATTTGACGGAAAAAGATTATGTTGAGATTGATTTAACCAAAATTGATGTTAAGGCGCTTAACAAAAAATCCAGGTGAGCAACAAAACAATATAAGATTTTGCATCAAATGAAAAAAAGAGGTGTGCATTTCAGATTAATTTCGAATTCAAGAGCACAGGTAGCTATATTCATTGTAACAGCCTTGGTCCTATTCATAGCCGGAGCGCTTTATTTCTATTACCAAAGAGTCGCTTTTGAGGAGAAGATTGAAGTAGTACCTCCTGAAGCTGCCCCAATCCACCTTTACGTCAATAACTGCATCAAAAATGTCGCCGAAGAAGGTTTGATTTCAATTGGCTTGACAGGAGGCTTCATAGACGTGCCTGAAATAATAAGCGGCAACCCGAGGGCATACTTCTCGGCTTTGCCTGCATCAGGATTCAAAATGCCTTATTGGTGGTATGATGGCATTGGATCTGTCCCCTCACTTGAGTTCATACGGCAGCAGCTTGTGTCCAACCTGAACACAGAATTCAAAAATTGCGTAAACAATTTTGAGGCGTTTGCGGACAAATTTGAAGTGAATGCTTTGGAAAGGGCGAATTTTGATGTGCAATTCAATGAAGATGATGTTTCTATATCCTTAGACTATCCGCTGGAGATAGTGCGCAGGGACGGAAATTTTAGAACTGTGATCAGCCAATTTGAATACAAGCTTCCAATCAGGTTCAAAAAAGCATACGAGCTCGCAACCCAAATAATGGAAAGGGAAAATAATGAAAATTTTCTTGAGCGAAGAACTATAGACCTTCTGTCAATGGATGCAGAAATACCAACAACGGATTTGGAAGCGACCTGCAATGCGAAAATATGGCAATTGTCAGGCATCAAGAGCAGAATTGGCACTTTGTTGAGAGTGAACTTGCCTTATATAAGGATCGTCGGAACTAGCTATAATCCTGACCTTTATGTTCCAAACCCAAGCGGCGAAAGCAAGTACTCCCAATCATATTTCCAGCAGCATTTTGTCTGGAATGTAAACGAGAGCGCAGGAAAGAGGTATAGCAACATGAAGGTGGCTTTTGCATATGAAAACCGTCCATTGGAATTATATGCGAGGCCAAGCCAAAGCGGCTTGCTAACGTCTAACTCGCAAAAAGGCACAGACATGCTTTCATTTTTCTGCCTGCACATCTGGCACTTTACATATGATTTAAGTTATCCTGTAATTGTGACTGTCATAGACCAGGCTTCTGAATCAAACATGCGCTATCAATTTAACTTCGCTTTTAAGGTATCCATAGACCACAATCAGCCTAACCGCATAAGAAGAGGCTCCACATTATTTGAAGACATTCCGGACTTGTCTTCAGAAGAGTATTGCAGTAACTTGCAGAATGAAATAACGTTGTATACGGTGAATAATGCAACCGGTGAGGATATAAAAGATGTGAATCTGACGTTCATTTGCGGCGGCTTTTATTGCGACATGGGCCAAAGCGACTGGCTCAGCTTCGGAGCAGCTGCCGGAATAACGAAAAGGTTTCCTTATTGCGTCAACGGAATTGTAAAAGCCACAAAAGAAGGTTTCTTCGATGCAAAATCATTCATACAGACTGATTTGGACGGGAGAACTTATGCCTTGCTGCTGAACCCTGTTAAAGAGTTCCAAAGCTATAGGGTTGTTAAGCATTTGCTGTCCAACCCAGGCGCGGCTATAGACCTTGGCTCCAATGAAAAAGCATCGATACTGATAAGAGGCAAAGACATAGGGCATGAAACTTTTGCTGTTTACCCAGGAGAAAGCGCTTTCCCATTAAGGATTGCTGTGAGAGACGCGACATACGAAGTGCTCATCTATGTCTTGAATGACGAGAACATAGTTGGAGGCTATATCGGCGACTGGAAAATAACCAAAGACCAATTAAACAATGCCAAGGAGATAGTTTTCCATGTGATCGAGCAGGAACAAGCCTCCGAAGATGGAAGGGCATTGTTCATATCCGGCTTAAGCTCGTACTCTAAGAACGTTCCAGGGCCAGAGCTGAGGTAATTCAAAAAATGAAGCCAGCAATAAGAGATTTTATAACAATCTTCATTATGCAGCTAGTTTTTACACTGCCGTTCTACACAGCGAATGTTTATGGCTTTACAATCTCAAGTGTAAAAGTGACAAAGATTACCTCTTCTTCCGCGACTGTTGAATGGGTAACAGACACTGCTGCAAATGGAAAAGTCAAATACGGCAAGACAACTGGCTTGGGTTTGACTCAGCGTCATGACAATTTATTGAACAATCACAGCATATTGTTGGTGAATGGCATTGACAGCGAAACAACATACTATTTCAGCATCGAATCCCAGGATATTGGCTCAACTGTGGTTGACAACAATTCAAACAATTTTTACACGTTCAAAACCTCTGATATAACTCCACCGCAGCAAGTCACTGGGCTAAAAGCTGTTGTTAATTCGCCCACATCCATCTCATTATCATGGAATGCAGTTGCAGCCAGCGACCTTAAGCATTATGTCATTTACAGGGACAGAATCCCAATTGCGAATACAACAGCAAAAACATATGTTGACAAGGATTTTGTTTCCAGCCAGGAAATCATTTACAAAGTTTCAGCTGTTGATACAAGCGGCAATGAAGGCTCATTGTCAGACACAGTTACAGTGTCAAGCTCAGAGCTAGACACAAATGCGCCTGTAATAAGCGGCATAGATGTGTTGGCTTTAAGCGACACGAGCGCCAAGGTATTGTGGATTACAGACGAGAACTCCACAAGCGTTGTAAATTACGGGATAAACAAGACCGATAACTCAAAAACTTTTTCCGGGCTCCATACAAATCATTCTGTTGTTATTGAAGGTCTGGCAAAAAATGCCAATTACATTTTTGTGGTCAAGTCATGCGACAGATTCAACAATTGCGCATTTTCTTTAAATCTAAGCTTTACAGCAGGCATAGACAAGAGCTTGCCAGCGATAAACGTTTCAATCCCAAAATGCTCAAACAGAAAGTTCATAGACATTCAAGGCACAACTAAGCCATTCACGCAAGTTTCAGTATATGTTAATGAAATGGCAAAGCCAAAGAGGACCATGAGCAGCGCAGAGGTCGGAAATTCCGGCAGGTTTGTTTTCAGCCAAGTGCAGCTGGAGCAAAGCAACAAGGTGAAAATAGCCACCCTCGATAAATCCGGAAACAAAAATGAAAAGACTTTTGATGTGAAAATAGATTCCCAGGATCCTATAGTGAAACTTAACGATGTCCCTTCATTGACTTCAAAATCAAATGTGACTTTGAGTGGAAATGTGAATGAGCCTGTCACTTTGAAGGTTTTTGTCGATGCCAATGTGAATGAGTCTGATGAGCCTTCAAGGATTACTGGGCTGAATGCTACAAAAATAGGCCAAAACTCTGTTGAATTGCAATGGAATGAAATGAAAGACAAGGACTTTAGCCATTATATCTTGTACCGTTCCGATGTAGGACCGATCGCAATCACAAAGCCCTCTAACTTTAACCTATTCATTGATGCTTTGGTTGACAGCGGCAGGACCTACACTTACCAGGTTACTGCAGTGAATATATTTGGCAAGGAAGGGCAAAAGTCAGAGCCTGTAACAGTCACCACCCTTAGCGGAGGCAAAATATTGAATCTTGTGCCTCCTGTTATAGACATTTTTGAAGATTTCAGGAAGCCGTTCCTTACCACAAATGCAAGCGGCAACTTCAACATTGGGGTAAGCCTTAATAAGAGGGATGGCAAGTACCTTATAAAATCAATTTTTGAGGATTGCGCAGAAAACAGGGTTGTGGTGGAAAAAAGTGTTACTCTGAACACAAAAAAACCGACTGTAAAAATAACAAGCCCTCCAAATGGGGCATTTATATTCGAGAATGTTGCCAATGAAGTTGATGTTGTTGGAAAAACAGATCCAAATGCACGTGTTCACCTTTATGTTGACAGGACTCCATTTAGTGCCTTTAACCAGACATTGGATGTAAGCGGATTGGCTAATGAAGTTCAAAACATTCCTGAATCTGACTTGGATGCAAAATGCCGCTTTAATGTGGCTGCAAAATCCTATTGCTCTACAGGAGCTGATTTTTCTGTCACAGCGGATGACCAAGGACAATTTATTTTTGAAAATGTTGATTTGACAACATTGTTTGGCGGAGCAGGCAGAATAAGAGAAGTGTCTCCAACACAATTCAGGGACATAGACTTGAACCCCGAGTTTTCTGAGGCAAAAAGGACAACAATTGTCGTGATAGCCACCGATGCATTAAATCAAAGGGCAGTGGCAACTCAAAACATAAGGATAGGGACATGCTGGAGCGGCAACCAAAGTTGGAACATACTTCCATTGACGCAATATCAAAGCCCGCCATTCTTGAGTACAGAGAGGCTTGCAGAAGGAACAGAAACGCTTTACTTCTTTTTTAACTACAGTTATATCGGGACTGGCCGGGATGCAAAAATTATAAGCATATCGTTGACGAAGGCATGCGGCACAAGGGAAGTGCTTGACCCAAGATTCAACATAAGCTGCCAGATAATGCATTCAGGAAACAGCCCTGTAAAGCTGAACGCTCCAGAAAATACATTATCCTATTCTGCAGTCCCCCTTTCAAGATTTCAGAACATGGACAAATTCTTGGAGCATGATTGGAAGAGCTTCTTAAAGGCCATAAACAACGAATTGACTTTTCCATTCCAGGTCAGAATAGCATACCAGCATGAGATTACAGATGAAACCGGCGCTCCAAAAATAGTCAAGGAAACCCAAACCACATGCGAGCAGGTCAGCTATGTTTTGGATAACAATGTCATTGATCCAAGAAGAGTTCTGCCAGACTTCTTATTGACAGATTTTGTTGATTTCCTGCAGGGCTCAATCAAGACACTTTCTCAATTGCAGGAGCAATTGGAAACATTAGTGGAATACATTGCCTATGGGTGCATTGCCTCCTGGGGCCTGAACCTTGCGCTCCAGGTTTACAGGCGATGGGTTTCGTTCTGGGAGGAGAAGAAATACCTTGTTGGCGCGGATAAATTCCTTGAGGCGATTAATGCATTCAAGTTGACTGAAAACCAAGAAAATGAGGATTACTGCAAAGAGTTAATTAAAAGCATAAAGACAAAAAGGGGCAGCCTCCAATTGAAGTACATCAATGACATAGACCTTAAAAAATGTTTCCCGGCAGTTTCTTCTGCATGGGACAATGAGGCTAAAGTTTATGGTTATATGAGATGGAGCTGCGACAGGATTTTTGGGCATGCATCTCCCTCCAGATGGACTGAAAGCAAAGACGATGAAGACTTGCTCAGAAGAGTTGAGAGAGGCGAAGGCTGCGCAACCGACCAGAGCGTCAGCGGCCAGCCATTGCAGGCTTTAAGCTGCACAGAGTTTGCCAAAAGATACCCTAACTTCAAGGCTGCAGCAAGCTTTGGCGCCGAAGCAAAATGCTTATTGCTGAAAACAAAGGATAAAGGTGCCGTTATTGATGAGGTGTACACTGTGGGAGATTTAGTTTCAGGCTCTGATAAATTATACGCTATAAATCATATAAGTCTTCAGGGCTCTTTGACAGGCAAAACGAGATATGCTGTTAAGAGAGACGAATTTAATTACATAACTGCCCAGACTAAGAGCTGCGCTGATGTTTGTGGCGTGGCAAACCAGCAGGAATTCAACGGCCCTGGAAACACAAAATTCTTTTCGAGCAAGCCGTCGGAGACAAAAGTGCAGAATCCAGCCAAACCGCAGCCAGAAGCCTTGGCAGGTTGTGCAACAGTAGACACTTGTTTGACTGTTGGCGCAAATAAGAAAGTATATGTTGGGAACGTGGAAAAGGAGGTGACGTCTTTCCAAACAAGGGGATTCACATCAGATTGCTTCTATAATCCCGATAAGGACAATCCAAATGTTGCAAGCAATTCACCAAAGGAAAGAATTGAATGTTGCTGCCTAAACACTAGAAAGAGCACACCGCAAAGCTACTATCAGCCAGATGACAAAGACTTTATAGATTCAAGTAAATATGTGCATGAAGCGAAACAAGCCCAAGACATCATTGCTCAAATTTCGCATCCTTCAAAGCCAGAAGAGATGAAATGGAGCTATAGGTATTTTAAGGAAAAGTTTGAAGCAAAAGGCGCTGATGGCACAGTCCATAACAAATATAATCCTAACAGGTATATGGACGAAAGGGACAAGCCAGCATGTTTTGGATTTAATCATCTATTATATGAGAACCCTCTGGTTCCAGAGTTGTCTCTTGGCGAGCCTGAAAAAGTCCTTGTGATTGACCCGTTCAGGGATCACTTTGCGGCATTCCAGTGCGCCCACATAGCAGGCATAAGCAAGAGAATCCAGATCCTTAAGAACCTGATGACATCGCTTTCAACCTGTCTAGTTCAGGTAAGGACAACCGGGAGAGGAGATGCCGGCGCATGCAAAGAATTGTTCACACAGCACTTATGCGGCTCAATCTGGCAGCTTGTAAGATGGTTCATTGATGGTTGTGTCCCGTCAGGCTTAGGAGTTGAAATTGGAGGAAAGCAGGATGATGAATATGCCCTTGGCACCTACTTAAAGGCTGGCTTTACAGGAGTGTACAAAAGTATCTCTGATTTGCAAAGCTCGCTAAACGAGGAATATGGTGTTTTAAAGAGTGAGGACCTGCTTGGCACTGGTGAGGAAGCCATTGCAAGAAAAATCTGCTTGGGAGCATTCGGCTATGACTGGGAATTCAATGTCAAAACATTAGTCGATGCAGCCTATGCAGTTCCATACGCAACTTTGCCATTGCCAATGACACGTTCAAGACAGTTCCTGACAGTTGATCCAGTTTCACTAAGGCCAAAATATGAATACAGGGCATCTTGGATAATAAATCCAGGCTGCGACTTTGAAAGATATGATGTCTACCTTACATGTGTTGGGAGAAAGCAGCTTGACCAATATCCAAATTCTGTAAGCTGCGGGGCATTGGGAGCGCCATCAATTTTCAACACCGGAGCGATCGGAAAATCCGCTGGATATGCCCAATGCGACTGCATAAATTTAGCTG
>CAZMBY010000011.1:0-5589 GCA_964564925.1 uncultured Methanosarcinales archaeon | reverse complement strand
CAGGATATTCTGGAAGACAAAAAAGCAATACATAGGGTTGAGGAATCGAATGTTCGTTACGACCATCTGAAGTTTGTATTAAGGACAGATAGAAAAATCCCGGCAAATATCAAGTCGAATTGCTTCCCGCAAGGCTACGATGATGGAATTTTCTATTTCCCCTTGACAGATAGCTCACCAAAAGACATAGTAGATTGCACCGTAGATTACCTATCAGGAGTGTACTCTTGCGGCGGAGGATCTGCTTTCTTCAGCAGAAAAGGGACTGCGGAACTGATTGAAGTCACAATCAATGGCGAGAACGCAAACAAAGTCAAGGAATTGAGCATAGGGGACAGGCTTGAAATAGGCGCAAGAGTTGTTAAAACAGGCAACGACAAATGCCTTAAAGTTTCTGTTTCCCCCGATAGCTTGCAGCCAGTCTATACAGGCATTACCATTAACGGCACAAGTGATATTGCCCCTGTGCTTGTCACGGACAGCTTGAGCGTCACAGGAAGAAGAGGTGAGATAATTGCAAAAGGAATGCTATACAGCATCATATCGCAAAACAATCAGAATCCGGTTTACATAAGCGTCAAATTTTTTGACGAGGACAGGAGTAGGTATTACGGCACAGGAGACAAAGCCATAATTGACAAGCAGGAGATACAGCTTGGCGAAACCAAGGAGTACCAGATAGACAATACAAAGATAAAAGTCAGCGGAACAACAATCACTGTTGAAAAAGAGAACGTCGTTTTAGATATTAGAGATGTAAACTACATCCAGACCCAGGCAGGCACTTATGAGCTGCAGGAAGTCATAACTGTAAACCCAAACCAACAAACCACTCCAACTACACAACAAAAGACTATTCTGGTTGAGCTGCTGCACATAAAGGAAGACAGGGGCAGCTTCAATAATGTTGACGACTGCAGCTTGAATGACAAGATTGTCGAGAGAAAATACACAATAACTGTAGGCCAGGACAAAGGTATAGATTCACGCAAGTTAGGCCCAGTCATAAGCATTAGCCCGGTAAAATCAACAATAATTGGCCAAAAAGTTTCTATTGTTGCGCGCATTACGCATCAGGAGGGCATCTCTGAAGCAACCATTACAATCACAGCACCTGATGGAACAGATGTAGTCGAAGACCAGGCTATGGGTAAGTTCGGGGATAATTTTGACAAAATTTTTGAAACGGATGGAAGGGAAAAAGGAAGGTACAAAGGCGTGATAAAGGCGACAAGCAGGGCAGAAACCAAATCCGAGAAAACTTTCGAATTTGAGCTTAAAGAGCCAAATTAAAAATATGAAATTAAAACTATGAAATCAAGAAATATCATAATCAACTCTTTGCACGAATCCTTAAAATCTATCTGGAAAAGCAAATTATTATTTTTGTTGCTTTTTGTGATTCAGATTGCTTTTCTAATAATCTTTTCTGCTATAAACCTTAATTACCAGACAAAGATTTTAGGCAATTTGCAGTCTATATCAGAGTACATGGGCAAACTGTCTCTTGACGAGGCTTCTTTCTCAAGCAGCATCTTGCAGCAAAAAAACATATTGGGTGAAGATCCATTGTTTATCAGCAGGAACTTTAATGAAATACTGAAGAGCTTCAGGCTTTACCTCCTTTATGTTTTCCTGTTTTTCATATTTTCAGCTGCATTGAATTGGGCCCTTGCAAAAAGCCTGAAGCATAAGGCTGGATTTAAGGAGATGATTGAAGCATATCTTAAAGAATTGATGATTCTTGCATTTTACCTGGGGCTTATTTTTGCTTTTTTTTATTCAATACTCAACATCTCGATGGCACAAATGGTTAATGAAGGGACAAAATTATCTATAAAGTATATTCCCTTCTTGATATTCGCATTGGCTTTGTGTTACTTTTTGTTTATCTCCCTCTCTATATCGCATAAGTCAAGGCTTAATGGCATAGTAAATAAGACGCTTGTGATAGGAATAAAGAAAGCCCATTATGTTTTAACCGTTTATTTTATAAACATTCTTTTATTTTCAACGTCACTTGCTTTATCGCTTTATTTCATCGAAATAAGCCCAATTGCGCTGTTTTTGTCAATAGCGCTGATGGTTTTCAGTCTTATATTTGGAAGAATATTCATGATAAATGTTGTTGAGAAGTTGGACGTTGGCTTTAAATAAATCTTTAATTGCCTTATCCTGATGGTGCTTCCTGGGCTTCCTGTGCTTCTGCTTTAGCCTCTGCCTTTTCAGACTTTTCTTCCCTTTCAGCAACATCCTTCATGCTCTTGTAGTCTGATTCATCCAAGCCTCTTTTGTATGATGGCGATCCATTCTTGCCAATTTCTCTTGAATCAATTTCAGCTTCAATCTTATCTTCTAAGCTTTCATCTCCTGAATTTGATGTATTGTCTCTTGATTTTGAGGATTTTGAGATTCTATTCTTTCCCCTGTATGATGCCTCGCTTCCCAACAAATCGCCATATGTGTGCTTCAGCCTTGAGTTGACATAAGCAGTTTTCTTTCCACCACTAATTCCAAACACGTCTGCTTCTGCTTCGAGTTTTTTGACAAGGCGATCAAACGGTGTTTCTTGTGTATGCGGCTCTTCTGTAATTTCATCCCACAGGCTGCTTAAAAGCGAGAAGTCTCTGGCGTAATCCTTGCCTTCACGAGCCAATGCCCTGTAAACTTTCTCCCATTTTGTGCCTTTATACATTCCAGCGAGCATTGAATAGAACTCTGCATCAATCAATCCCTGAAGCCTCTCTGAAGCTCTGTCGCCTTTTATTCCGAATGTTCCGTGGCGTATGACTTCATGGTCGAGGAAAGAACGCCTCATTGCCCTTACCTCCTGGGGTTCTGTCAAGCCGTACTTTGAAGCTGCATCTCTGACTTTTCCATGAAAATTTGCATTGGTGACAAGATAGCGCTGTTCAGGATAGTAAGCTGCAAAGAAGCTGTCATCATATTCGATTCCATACCCAAGCACAGGGGCTTCCCCCCTTATTGGCTTCAATCCTTTGCTTGAGAGAAGTTCCATTCGTGTAACTGTCTCCATTTGATAATCCAGCTTGTCCTTATCCCACACTAGGTTCTTAAGTCCTTCATATACAATTCCATGAGTTGTTGATACATTTTTGCCAACTTCGTTGATAGGCACGATATTTATTTCAGATGTTGTATAAAGGTCAACGCTAGTATCCCTTACATTGGGCATTTTCAATTTTGTGGGAGTTATTCCTTGTATGTAAGCAACCCTTGGTGTTGTGGCAATCAGATTGTGCCTTGCCGATGGGTTATCCTCTCCAGCCATCTTCATCCCCTGAATTTCATAATCATCCTGCTGGGAGAAATAGCCATTTGCAGAGAAATCCTGGTATGAAGTTACAAATCTCTTGTTCGATGTTCTTGTCACAACGCCATATTTTGTGAAAATTTGGGATGTATTGGCATGCCCATAAGAGCCGACAGTAGGAGCTTCAAATTCCATTGACTTATGCTCTTCAGCTTTAATTTTAGGAACAGATCTAACAGAAGTTGGCCCGATGTACTTGTGTCCGCTTAAAACCCAATAGCTGGTTAATGGCATTTTATTTCACTAAAAAATTTTCAAACTTTTGTTTACTCGAAAATCAAAGATTTTCAACAGTATAGCGTTGCTTGTAAGATTAAAAAAATGAAAATTAAAAAAGAGAAAAAATTAGGATTTACTTGTAAGCATCCTGTGTAGCGTAAATCTGGGCTAATGCTGATACAGCAGCTGGAAGGTTAGCAGCCACTTTAGCTACGTTTTTCCCGCCTAGTGCACTAGCAACCCTTTTATTCACATCCAAATGTATATCGGCAGGCTGATTTTGCACATTTGAGATGATTGAAGTCAATTTATTAGCTTGAGCTTCATACCCTTGGTTAATCAATCTCAAGACTTCAGCTCTGTTGCCTTGCTTAATAGCAGCCTTGACTTGACCCACAGCCTGCTCGCTGACTTTCCCTAACCAGTCTCTCGCAGTGTTTCCATACCATTCAGGACCATCTACCAAAGGTTGTGGCTTTCCGGCAAGATCGTACAATGTAGTTATATAGCTTTTAGCAACGCTGTTAAATGCAGCTTCAACTTTATCTTCACCAACTGGTTTTCCATCATACATTGAAAAGAATTTAGATTCTACCCTGTCCAGATCAGGCTTGATATGTTTTAAGGATGCTCCTGGCTGCACGTTAGCTTTTATTTCATCAAACAATATTTCATCCATTGTTTTTTTTTCTGCCATTTTTCTTTCCACCCCTTGTTGTTGATATTAAATTGTTACTACTCTATAATAACATCACTTATATTTAAACTTTTCGCTTCTGGAGTATACAGTTTAATTCGCCTCCAAAGAAGCTATTTTGTTACTACTATCTAATAATAAAACTTATATTTAAATCTTTCGTTCTGAAGAGTATACCATCTTTATTTTCCATATTGAAAGAAGATTTAACAAAAATATTTACTTCACAAATTCAACATTTTCCATGGCTTCAAACTGCTTGTCGCCTGTAAGAAACTTTAGATTTAGTTTTAAAGCCATAACATAACTTATGCAGTCGGCAGGAGATAAATTTTTTTTCTTATGATTATTCCTAAACAGCATCGCTTCTTTTATAGTTTCAGCATCAAGCTCTTTTCTGAAGCGAGCATACTTATCAATATAAAAAACGGCTTTTTCATTTGTCTCTCTAATTAATTTGTAACATAACTCAGCAAAAACAAAGTCATTTATTATAATCTCAGAATTGAGGTAACTTACATAGTTGGTGTTCCCGGATATGATTTCCAGCAAAGCATAAGTGTCAAAGACAAAAGTCGGCATTCAGTCTTTTCCCCACATTTCCCTGTCTATCTCTTCCATCATCTTTTGCGTTGATTTCTTAAATTTAAGTGTGCCAAAAGTTTCCTTCAAGACATTCGTTTTTTTTCCGATCAAAAGACTTATTGTTTCATTCTCCTTTATCCCTTCTTCCACTATTTTTTCCTTTGGGATAACCACTCCAAGAGACCTTCCCCATCTCCTGACCTTTGCCTCTACTTGTATCATGATTATATCAATATAATCAGATAATATAAATCTTTCGTTTTCTATAGCATGCAATACTTCTTTTCTATATTGAAAATATTACTTATTTTAATTAGGCAAAGATTTATAAACAAAATGACTTTACAGGAAAAGGGGGTTTAGATGGCTAAGAAAGACAAGAAGCAATACAACGAAGTCAAGGAAAGTAATGAAAGCCCTCAAGCAGCTCCAGATCCAAAGGAAGTTGAAGCCCTTTCAAAACTGCCAAATGATGTCCAGGAAAAGCTGAAAACAATAAAGACAAAGCTTGAGAAATTCCAGAAAAAGGTTCTTGAAAAATTTGATAAATATATTGTTGGAATTGCACTGATGCCTCCGCCGAAGCCGGAGGAGCTGCAGCAACTCCAGCAGATGCAGCAAAGTCAGCCAATGCCGGAACAGGCTCCTGTTTCGACTGAGCCAAAGCCAGAGGACAAAGACAAGATCCATGTCTTGGTCTTGGTTGATGATTCTGACAGCAAAACAATGTCAAAGCTTGAGCTGAAAGACAAGC
>CAZMBY010000010.1:0-31534 GCA_964564925.1 uncultured Methanosarcinales archaeon | reverse complement strand
CATGTTAAATGCCTTTTGAGCTACGAAGTTCTCAAAAGTTGCGTTCCGCAAAGTTAAATTTAAGTTTCCAATAAATCCGAGCATTAGCGAGTGTATATTTTAGGGAATTCTCTCCATTCGAGCGAACAAAGTGAGCAATCTAGGAAAACAGAAAGGGCAAGAAGAGTAATTATATAATTCAAAACAAATGTTTATATAGGTAATATCTGTAGCATTTATTATGTTTAGGATATTTACGACAGAAGAATTTGACAAAGATTTAGGTAAGCTTAGTTCGCAAGAACAAGTAAGAGTAAATAAAATTTTGAAGCAATTGAAAGAGCAAGGTGAAGATACGGGCAAACCTCTTTCTGGACTTTCATTTTTCAGAGAAAAAAAGTTTAATGGTAAGCGGTTGTATTATTTGGTTTATAAAGAGTCTTTTGTAATTTTGACTATTGCTATAAGTGATAAGAAAGCACAGCAAGCAACAATCAATAGAATCTTATTGGATTTGGTAGAATACCAGCAGTATGTGTATGATTTATTGAGAAAGAGTTAACCTATCCATTCCTTTACTCTGCCATGCCTTATGTCTTCTAGGCTTCTCTTTATCTTGTTAACTAACTCCATGTCTATTTCTGATTCTCTCTTTAATCTTTCGTATTCTTCTTTTGGTATTGTTACGGTTTCCATGACATCTACCAAGAGAGGCTTATATAAATATTTTACCTAAAAACGAAAGATTTATATAGTTCAATGACATTCTAAATGAATTCAATTTTATTTCAATTATAAAATGGAAAAAGCAAAAAATATCTATTATGTGAAAGTGAATGTAGAAACAAAAGGCTGGATTAGTTATCGTGATGGCTTTGATTGGGAAAAGCAAAAAGAAAACGAAACGGTTACTTTTCCAGATAAAAAACCAGATGGTAAAAAATTAAGAGTTTTAAAGTACCTAATTGAAGCAGGTTACGGAGATATTGTAATTTGTCATTCGACTAAATTAAAAATAAGTAACAAACTAATCTATATGCCTAGAATTGTAGCTTTAGGAATAATAAATGGCAAGAGGCACTATTCTGAAAAATGGAAAGATTATTTAACACCAATTAAAAAAGTGATAGAACTAGAAAAACCTTTAATGGTAGAGAATATAAAACAAAATCTATCAAAAGCAGAACCTTTTAAAAAAGGGACAAATAGATGTGTTATCACTAAATTATATCCTGATGAATATTTAATTTTGAAAGATTTAATTCTTAGTAGAAATCCAAACTTGAAAGATCGAATATCACAAATGGAGAATCAATAATGGATACCCTAACTTTTATCAAGCTCTTTAGGAACAAAATGGAACATCTATTGCAATCAGAAATAATCTTACCTTCAAAGCAAGATTATGATTACCATCCTGGTGATTGGACTTTTATGTTTAATTGCGCGGTTTTTGATGTCATAAAGGAGTTCAACATAAAACACAATACCAAAATTAGCCTGTGTGCAGAGCCAGAGGCTGGAAAAACACCAAATGGTAGAGGTGCATACTCAGACATACTTATCTGTTCTAGAAATAAAAAACAACAATATATTATGATAGAACATGAAAATTTAGAGAATGAAAAATGCCCAAAAGGTAAGCTTCACGTTATTATCAATAAACTTTCAAGATCTAATGCAACTTACAAACTAGTTATAACCTATTGGTTTAAGGGCTTCTCAAAGGAGCAAATCATAAATGAATTAAAATTCAAAATACAAAAAGGTGAATCCATACAACTTCTGATAGCACCTTGGGATATGAAATCTGGCAGGGAATATGAATTGATTGAAGTATCAAAGTAAGATGAAATTTAACAACAATATTCAAATAATGATTAAAGAAAAGGACAGGCAAATTAAAATAAACCTTCCTTCAAAAACCAAACTACTTGAAAAAAGTTTGGGCTTTATTAACAAAACTGAATCAAAAGAAATTAAAGATGTGCCATCAGATGAGATAAATGATTATTCCGATTGTCCATATTTTATATCAAGACAATTGATAAAAAAAGAAAAATTTAGAAAGGTGTTTAATCGAGTATTAGAAGAAAATCGAGATTATAACTATTGTAGATTTACTCTTCAAAATATTCTGATTATAAATAAAGATAAAAATAAGTTTTTGACATCCTACAAATTGAATGCACCAGAATATAAAAGACAACTTTTATCCGGTCTAAATTCTACAAACATAAAAAATGTCAAATTTATAATAATACACATTTCTAGTAAAATTACGAATGATGAAAAACAAGTAGTGTTAGACAATCTTTATCAAATATTTATTTTAATACCCATTATTGTTTTCAAATCCGATAGAGACAATAGTTCAACGTTCATTGAAATAATTTATTTTGGTGAAAATGTAAAGAAATATCAAACAGAAGAACCTTGGTAAATAGTTCGTGCCCTTTCTCAAATTAGAGAGAATTCCAGTTAAAATTGGAAACTTAAATTTAATTACATTTAACGTATTATGCGCTGCAATGATTCACAACTCTCATCAAAATTAACAGGAATATCAAATCTTCGCCTTGACAACGTTCCTTGCACCGCATGCTGTGCACTTCATGTAAGTCAAACCTTCCTCTTTTATTATCTGCGTGTCAGGCTTGCCGCACTCAAAGCAAAGCACAAACTCATTTGCATACTGCCTGATCTTCTCATTGATTCTTGAAGCAGGAACCTTCGTCCCGAGAATCAATGCTCCGCTTTTCTTTATTTCGCCTGGTGTGGCAAGCTCTTTAAGGGTGTATTTCAGCAAGTGGTCCACTTCTCTCCTCAAGGTCGAGGCTATCTGCAAAAAGTTGGATATTATTGTGCGGTTGCCTTGCATATGCCCCAGGGCCTTTGGTATCTCAAACCTTTCTTTGATCAGGACTACTTCTGGCAGGTTTTTCCTTACCTCTTCGAGCATTTTCTTGTAGTCATCCATAACCAAAACTAACTATGCTTTATTTATAAACTTAGTTGTTTGGGCAATTCAAAAAATATATAAATCAACTGCGATAGGAAAATGCAATGGTAGTCGAGTCACTCTTAAACCCCTTTAAGGCAGAGAAAAATCCCTGGGAGATGTTCTTCTTGGGATTTTTGTACACAACTATTGGAATATTCCTGTCACTGTGGATCTTCAAGGGCCAGGAAAGCCTGGTGATGGTATTCATGATAACAATGGGGGCGCTGCCATTATTCTACAACACAATGAAACTGGAAGAAAGCAAAGATATGCTGATGGACAATGAAACTGCCATCTTAAGGGAGCATAACAAAGCCATCTCATTCTTCATGTACATGTTTATAGGAATAACCCTTGCTTGCGCGCTGTGGTATTCTGCGCTTCCGATCCAGGTAGTCAACACACTTTTCGATAAGCAGGTCGGCACAATACAGGCTATCAACAACCAGATGTCTGGCAACGTAATATTCAACCTAAGCGTATTCTGGAAGGTTTTTTTTAATAACTTCAAGGTTTTAGCTTTCTCAATATTGTTTGCTTTTATTTATGGCGCAGGCACACTGTTCATTTTGGCATGGAATGCAACAGTAATTGGAGCGGCAATAGGAAACTTCATCAGGTCAAACATCAGCAGCTACACAAGCTCCCTTGGCTTACTCGAAGCAGGCAATTATTTCCATGTTGTGTCGATAGGATTGTTGAAATATTCCATTCATGGGATCCCGGAGATACTGGCTTATTTCTACGGAGGCCTGGCAGGAGGCATAATCTCAGTGGCCATCATAAGGAAGCATTTCAAAACAGAAAAATTTCAGGCAGTGCTGGTTGATTTTTCAGAGATGGTGCTGATAGCGATAGGCTTTCTTATTGCAGGGGCATTTCTGGAAATATATGTAACACCGGCTTTATTCTAGCACCTTAAGCTTTCCCGGCCGTACCTCAAAAATATCCCCATTCTCCAAGAGCATTTTCAAGGTTTGCTCTGCATCCGGCTTGTTTGATTTGCTGATGACGTCTTCAACAGGAACACCATCACCATTGTCCAGCTTTTTGATTAACTCGTAGACATTGCTGTCCAATTCAGGAGGTGATTGCCCTGCAGCACTATCAGCACCATTTTTTGCTTCATCAACCATAAACCTTTTCTTGCTTTTAAGCTCGATGCTTCGCACATTCACCCATCCAATGTCATTTATCTTTTTCAAAATCTCCGGCATCATATACCTTTCATTGTTGAACTCCCTGACCCTGCCAATCACTAAAATCGTGTCACCAACGTTCAACATCAAGAAAAGCCCCATATTGTCAAAACTTCTCAACGGGATTCTGCCTGTGCCGTCATCAATAACAGCGCTTGCATAGCTTGCATCTTCCGACTTATCAACTAAAGTGGCCAGGATGTTAACTCTCGCAACATTGCTTATCCCTATTTTGACATATCCTGCAGAAATATCATCTTTTACAAACTGCGAGTTTATAATGTCTGCTATCCGAACCTTGTAAGCAACCTGCCTTTTCTGGAATGTGTTTTGCTGCTGCTGCGGCATAGAAAATCCTCCCATCAGAAGGAAGCCAGCATGGTTTAAATGTTTTGTGGGAAATTAAACACTTGGGAAATATAAAGTCCATGCAATCAAATGCGTGACACGAAGCCGCGTCTCGGTTCGAAAATATCTCCAGACCTTTTCAACCTCTCCATTGCTTCCTCCACTTTGTCTTCATCCAATCCTCTGGTCTTTGCTTCATTTATAACATCTTCAATCGGTATCGCTTTTCCAAGCTTGCCTTCAAGTTCCCCAATTATGTCTTTCAAAATCATAATGTGGCTTCTTTGCGTCGCGCCAACACCTGTTGCAATCCTGTCAATATCTATTTTGCCGGTTTCCTTGTCAAATCCAACCTGCATCAGGCAATAGTCAAGCAGCTCAACTGCCTTTTTTGCATCTTTTCTCGTGACCCTGTCATCAAGCCTGGATCTTGCAGAAGCCTCGCTAAGTCTTATTAAAGCCTCAAGCTGCCTTGCAGATATTGGTATCGCTTTTAGGCCACCTTCTCCACCACCGCTCTTTCTCATCCTCAAATAAAAATCCTTTATTTCTTCTAAAGCGCCATCAGTAAGTTTTGGGCTTATTTTTTGCCTAGCATATGCAACAAATTTTTTTAAAAGATTTGTTGGGATTTCTGGTTCGCTTAAGTCCGGGCTTTGGTGTAATGCTAACATATGCTTGGTCATTTTTTCATCCCTTGTTTCCTCTGGAATATCCTTGATTGGAAATATTAAATCAAACCTGTTGATTAAGGTTGGTGGCAAATCTATCTGGTCAGCTATTATTCCATAAGGATCAAACCTTCCAAATTTTGGATTTGCTGCAGCCAACACAGTCGTTCTTGCTATTAAAGTTGCCTGAATGTTGGCTTTGCTTATGCTTACGGTTTGGTTCTCAAGTGCTTCATGCATTGCTGATCTATCCTCTGAACTCATCTTGTCAAGCTCATCAACACAGACTAAGCCGTCGCTGCTCAAAACCATGGCGCCAGCCTCTAATGCCCATCCTCTTAAGAATTCATCCCTTACAACAGCTGCTGTTATGCCTGCTCCTGACACACCTTTGCCGCTTACATAGCGCCCTTTTGGAGCAATCTGAGTGATTCGTTTAAGCAATGCTGATTTTCCTGAGTTGTGGCAGACAATCCCATTTGCAATAAATGTATGACTTACTGGCACTTCGAAATCATAAACGTCCATAATCCCAGCTGGCTGAATTCTTACAATCTTTTCATATCTTTGTATTTTTCTTTTAGAAGAGCTATTTCTCGTTTTTATTACCTCTAAAACATTTTCTAGCGCCTTCTTTTTCTTTTCGGAATTAAAACCAATATATTTTGCAAATAATTCCATATCGTAAGACCTTCTTATGCATAGGTTGTTTTCTATAATTCTTGATTGTATACCAAAATATAAAAACAATAATTGTACATCGTGCAGCAAATCTCTATTGGCTGATTTTAATTGTATCGACATCCTTCCTCTTCCATTTCCGAATGCGCATCCATCAGCTTCAAAAAGCCAGCTGATAAATCTTGCGATAACATGGTTCGGGCTTTGAAAAATTTGTTGTGGCACTCTTTTATTTGAGAGAAATGAAAGTGATTGTGCAATCTGTCTGCTGTTGACCTCTAGGGTATAAATTTGTTGTGTAGATACAATCTGCCTTAAAATCCCACTTCCATCATCTATAGTTTTTACACTGCCATTAACATTTTTAACATAGACAGAAGATTCTACATTAAACGTTTTTTTCCAAAGTTTAGAAAGCTTTTCTATTAAGTCTGTTTCTTCATTATTGACATAACAGGTTATGCTGTAGCCTCTTTTGTGAATGTGACCATCACCTATAACATAACCACACAAAGAAGCCACTTCAGGCGTAAACTTATCAGGCAATATAACCTCCTTTAAAGGACCAGATTTTTTCTCAACTTTTACAAAATTTGTAGGAACTAGTTTTTTAACCATAGTGGGTATTTTTGGCATTACCCTTACCTTAGTACCTAATAGAATTTCATCAGCTCTTTTCCATCCATCCTTTGTTAAAAAAGGCTGATTATATGTGCATATTACTTCTTTTCCAGTTTCAGTAACTACTTTGAGTACAGGTTGTTTTTGGTAAGAATGAAAAACAGTTGCAAAATCATAGTATTTATCTTTTCCATCCCTTCTGATTTTAGTAACAACTTCTCTTATTGATTGTAAATGCCTATTTCCAAGATTTTGTATTCTTTCCATGCCTTTATATATCAAAGCAACTTGAGAATTACCAGCGATACATCCGGGATCTCCACATAGCAAAATATGCATATCACCCCTGCTCACGACGCTGTCCATTCTTGTTTTTCTTACACCACCCATCAATTGCAGAAGCAAAGCCTCTTTTATCTTTTCATACCCATAAATTGAAGGTGCAATTGAGTTCACAAGCTTTTCATATCCTCTTGGATCATTTGCAATCTCAAGAATTTCCTTTTCCTCCTCTTCAGTTATCTTGACTTCATAAAATGTATCTTCTGTTGGCTTTATGTAATTCGACTCAATCATAAGGTCAAACCTTGTTGACTTACCGCCGCTCTTTGATATTATCGGAACTTCCTTTACAATCCCAATGACTTCAACCTTGCTTCCCGGCGAAGTCCTTTTCTCGCTTAAGGGGCTCACCAAGTCATCTGTCAGCAAAACATTTATTCGTTTTGGCTGCTCGCCGCCTTCCAGGCTTTCAGAAGCTTCTTCAAGCACAATGCCTTGCGCATCAACAAGCTCTTTATCCAGCATGACAAACTTTCCCTTCCTGCCGCATCCGCATTTTGTAGGTTCCTTGAATGTCCCTTCAAGCTGCAGCACATTGATGATATTTCCACACACAGGGCACTCAAACCTTGCTGATGTCACCTGAGGCCTTACATCAGATTTTTGCCTTACAAGCCCGTGTACAAACAGCAGCTTGTTTATGTGCTTGCTCCTTATATCCCTTACCATAATGTGCTGGCTCTGGGGCAGGTTATGAAAGCGTATCTTGAAATTAGTTAACCCATCAACATCAAACTGCTCAATAGCCTTTTCAATAGCTTTGATTGTCTCTTCTGGAGTGTCCAACAGCTCAGTCGCGAGTTCAGGGTCATACTTGGAAAGCTCGGAAAAATCTATCAGGAGAAACCTATCGCCTTTCCTTACATTCTCCAGCAAAGAATTATAGTAATTGCTGTCTATAAAATCCTGAAACCTCTTTATTTGCTCCAAAACGTTGATTTCCATACAAACCTCTTTGTTCTCTGGCTTTAAATATATTACATGGAGATGTCCAGTGGTAAGGCATGCAAACTAACCAAATAAGATAGGTTAACTTAAGCCTTGACTTTTTTCAGGTTTTCAATCAGCTTGTCCAGAGCGGTATGCACTTCCTTCTCGCTTTTTGTTCCTGTGCAAACCACCTTGCCGTTGCTGAACAGCAAGAACGTCGCCTTTGCGGCAGCGAGCTTGTAAACCAATCCCGGAAACTGCTCAGGCTCATACTCTGTATTTTCCAGCTTCATCGCCAGGGTATTAAGATTCAAGTCCATTCCAACAGAGCCAGAAGCCACAATATTCTGTATCTTGATTTCCGGCTTTACTGTTATTTTGACATTTATCTTCTCCAGGCTCTTTATAATCTTCTTTATGCTTTCCTCCACCTTGTCCATTGACCTGGCGCCTGTGCACACAACTTTGCCTGAACTGAAAATCAAAGCAGACGTTTTTGGCTCCTTAATCCTTATGACAAGCCCAGGAAACTGCTCTGGATTATATTCTGTGTTGCTTAAGGTTGCTGCCATCTTTTCAAGCGGAATGTCATGCTTTAAAGACGTAGAAACAACTATATTGACTACTTTTATATCTCTCTTAGTTTCTTTCTTAACCATTTTTAATTACACCCCCGAATAACACTTTTATCAGCATTTAAGGCATTAAATACCCATATGCTGCTTATCAAGGCTTGAATTGAACCCCATTAATGCCTTCTGTTTATAAATATTTATAAAGCCAGCTTATTTATAAATACTTTCATTTTTAAATAGAAATATTGAGACATAAATATTGTAAAAAGGATACCTCCATCACTTCCACTGGAGAATGCAAAATCTTTATATAAATACATGCAAAATTTGTGATATGGTTGCTGAAATAGTGTTTCCAAGGGACAATGAATCAGAGTTCGCAGAGATTGGGGCAAAGCTTGGAATCAAAAAACTTTATTTTTTTTATGACTTTGACGAATACAACAGAGAAAGGACAGAAAAAAAGCTGAGTATGCTGCAAAACCACAATAACATTCAGCTAAATACAGGTTTTCTTGTAAATCATAAGAACATGAGCAAAGCTTTTGGAGAATCTAAAATGATTGCTGTAAAAAGCTCTGACAAAGACAGGCTCTTTATAGAGAGCAATAAAGTGAAGCTGATTTACGGTTTTGAAGACGTTCAAAAAAAAGACTATTTGCACCAGCGCGCATCAGGGTTGAACCATACCTTATGTGATCTTGCCAAAGAGCATAATGTTGCGATTTGCTTTTCTTACGCTTCTTTATTCAACAAGAGCGATAGAACAGCTGCAATGCTGATTGGACGCATGATGCAGAACATAAAATTATGCCGTAAATACAAGGTAAAAACAACCATAGGTTCATTTTCCGAACGGCCCTTCGATTTAAGGTCGCACTATGATGTTGCTAGCTTATTTCTTACGCTTGGCATGGACAGCGACAGCATAAAAGAATCTATGGCACGGGGATTTTAGCATACAAATAGGCTTCTTAACATCATATATTTGGGGCAAAGCTAGGTTATGTGCACCACCGTTTGGTTTAGGAGATTAAATCTGTGCTTCCGCACACTAATAGTGCTCGGCAAATTTGATTTACACTAAATTTGCCTCGCCTATTAATCCAGTCTTTGATAAAACTCAATTCACTCCACGATGTGAGTAGGGGATGTCATGTCGAAGCCATGTATCCTAGTTTTTCGCTTAACCTGAATCGGTATTTTATTGCTTCTTTAACTTATAAATTACCCAAATGCCAAGAATTTGCATCATTCTCCAATTATTGGAAACTTTTAAATACTAATGTTTAATAAGTAAAAACAAGTTTGTAAAAGAGGTTTATGCATGCCTGATTTTGTTAAAATACCTAAGATTGTTGCCGTAACTGTAGTTGCGTTTTTTTTGCTCTTTAGTTTTATATCTATGCAAGTTTATGCAGACGCCGATGGCGGCGACGGTACAGGAGCTGACAGCGGAGCTGCTGACTCCAGTTCTGCTGACAGCGGACCATCAGGTGATGAATCCAGTAGCGGTTGCCCGCCTTATTGCCCAAATGATTATTGCGGCAACGGATGGTGCGGCCCAACTGAAAACTGCAATACAGGCTCGAGCGGCTATTGCTCTCAGGATTGTTGCTCTTCGTTTCCTTTCATTGACGTTAGCTGTAAAAACAATGAACCTAAAGTGGTATTGAGCTATGACGTCTGCTCAGGTCACCAAAGCCAGAATATGGAGTGGAATTTTTGGGAGAATGGCAAGCAGCCTGTATATGACTCAAATCAAAGGCTTATTGTGCAGGACCCAGCCAAAGAAGGTTGGGTTGCTGGTACCGGAGCATGCCAGGATACAATAGATTGGAGTTCTGATGCGCCGAAACCAAGATACGAGTATCATGGTCAAAGCACACTAATAGACCCAAATGCGCTTCCATTAAACAACCATACTTATGCATGGGATGTTGCCCTTCCAAACAACCATTGGAGCCCAATCATTAAGGGAGTTTTCATAACTCCGGACTGCGGAGGATCAACAATCTGCAGCCCGAGCACGGATCCTGCTAAGAATAAGGGTGACATAAATTATCTTGAATGCAGTGGATTAGAATACCTATCTGATGGAAACCAATGGAAAAAATGCCAGCCATTGCCTTTCTGGGCACAAACAGTATCAGGCCATGAGTACAAATGCGCAAGTACTGGAAAACAATCAATTGCGGAATGCTGCGGAGATGACTCATGCAAATCAAAGACTGACGGGAAGAGGCTTTCAACAGGAGATTCAATTGTTTTAGGCTCTTCATCAGGTCCGACTCAGCCGCCAGAGCAAAAATATGATTATACAAAAGAACGATTATGGGCCACAGGAATAAACAATCCAGTATATTGCAATGGAAACGACACAAGAGTAAGCTGTGAGGACAAAGGAATTGGAAGCAACCACAAATGTGAAATGCTTGGCACAAATGGATGCAATGCACGGGAGGATGTGGGTAATTCAGGAACTGCTGGGTGCAAGATAACTTGCCAGAGAGAAGACGGCTGCAGTTACAAAAAGTCCATTGAATTTGTGGAAGAAATTGGTGTTTTTGCCAAGCAAGACGGCCATAGCGTGTGTACTGAAACTTTAGGGCCTCAATGGATCATTTTTGGCTGGAATTTTGACACTAATCAAGCATATTGCAAGAAATTTAAGACTTTTGAATATATTGAGGGACAAACTCCTTTGACAATTATCGATAATGTTCAGGCATTACATCAGCAGTTCCAAAGTGGAGATTGTGCTTCGAATTTCGGCTCTGGATGGTCTGAAATCTCAAGGGACTCCGGCTTAAAGAATATCTACTGCGCTCATAAAACCACCATAAATTATCTCAGCGGAAGTTTCCAGGAAAAATTATCTGACGACATAAAAATAGTTTATGGATTCTCTGGCGGACAAGTATGTTCACAATTGGGGTCTGGCTGGTCCGGAATCGACAACCAATATTGTATACATTCAAAGTCTGTATCGCTTGATAAAGGTTTAAATAATGGATGCAGAGGAATGAAAGGGTCATTAACGGTATCTCCATCTGTAGTTGTCCAAGGTAAAGACTCACTAACAATAAAATTAGTAAATGCAACCCCAAATTCAAATATTTCTTCTTACCAATCAATTGACGGAACACCAGACCTTGATGGCAAAATTATTGGCAAGACCGATTCAAAAGGAAATTGGAGCAGTTTTGTAAATGACACATCGGGCTTGAAAATCGGAGCTTATAGCTCCTATGTAAAGGTTAATGGCACAAAATCAAATACTGTTGAATGGGAAGTTATTGGTTTTTCCAACTCTCCAAACAAGACTTTCTATTGCAGGTCGGACAGCAAGTTTGTAACTGACCTTGATACAGCAGAAGCGCAATCCACATGCGAAAAAGCGGGCTTAACATGGACTGGGGCATTGTGCTGCAGCGAGGCTGACGACCCGCATGAATATTACAATGATCCTGGAGGAATTGGGGGATGCTGGGACAAGGAATACATTGAAAGCGTCAGTTTTGTCAATAACACAAACGAATCTGTGATTAATTACAACGGAACATTCAACGGATGTGCCATAGAAGCCAAGAATTTTAACAAGGCCAACGATGCATTGCTTCAGGTAAAAGACACGCATACAAACAAAAATCTCATAATGAACCGTCCGTACTGTTATGTTGAGCCTAGAGGAATCTATTATTGCGACTATACTGAAAAATGGCTTCTGGCAATGGATGAAACTGATTTGAATTTGAGCTATGCACCGCCTTCAAACACAAGTTCCGGAGTTGGCAATTCAAGCATTGCTGCAGGATGCTGCCCTGGCGGCAAATGCTGGGATGGAAACAAATGCATAGACAATCAAAATAGCAATCCAAACTCCCAGCCGATAAATGGATTCCGGTGCATTAATGGAAACTGGACAAAATCCACCTTGAAGTTCACTCCAGACGGATCCTTGTCTGGCTATTGCCCAAAAGAATCGCAATGCCTGCTGAACCCGCTTGAGCAGGATGTGCAGAAGCAATGCATAGAGTCCAACCAATATGTCATTGAGCCGCTTGAATTCAGCGTCGACGACAATTATTGCGAAAACGGAAAGTGGACATCAAGGACAAAGCTGCTTGCCTTGAAGATGATGAAGCTGAAATCAAGCCCATACACACTCTTCTGCGACAACAAGGAAAACACGCTGAACAATTTGAACTACTTGGCTGGATCAGACAAAATAGTCTCTGATATTTTGATGGATTTGAAAACCAACAATTTCTGCGTGTTGAAATTTGGAAACAGCACCTATGTCGGCACAACCATAAACAGCGACCTTGACAATGCCTCAAGCGAAAACCTCAACATTTTTGGGGTAACAAGCTGCAAAACCGCAAGCAACGGCACGCAATATGTTTCATGCGACCAGGGCAAGAAAGTGTGGTACAACGAAAAACTTCGAAGCATCATCTACAGCAAAACTTCAATAACCATACCTTCTGACAGCGATTATTTATCCCAGTTTGACCAATTGATTGGGACTCCGATAAAAAACATCGTCAAGTCCATCAATACATCAATACCAAACCCTCCAGCAGACAAGTCTTATCAAAATGCATTTAAGAGATTTGACAGGCTTTACTTTTCAGACCAGCTTGATAAGTCTGTAATCGGCGCAGTTGACGGCTTGCAATTCAAGAACGCAGTCGTTGCCTACAAAAACTTAAATGATGACCTATGCACATACGCAGACCAGTACAACAACACCAATAAAGACGCATTTTCCGGAATTGCATGCAGTAAAGAATCAGCGAACCAATATATTCTTGCCCAAGGCGATGTGCTGACTAATGTGGACCCCTCTCAAATATGGGCTGATTTGACGGCAAAATTAAGACTAAAATGAAAATAAAATCCCATAGGAAATCCCAAATAACATTGATCATGATCGTTGGATTAATACTCTTTATAATAGTCGGCTTTACACTTTATGTATCCAAATCTTACATCAAAAGGCAAGGGCAGCAGGGTGTTAAGAAGACACAGGGGACTGCGATAGACATAAACCCAATTAAGAACTTCATATCAGAATGCCAGAACGGTCTTGCAAAAGACTCTGTAGCTTTGATAGGAAAGCAGGGTGGCTATCTTTACAAAAGCCAAAATGGCCAAATAGTTGACTACAAAACTACAGACGAGGGAAAATTTTACATTAAATTTAATGGGATATTTGTGACTTATAACATCTTGTCGCCAAAATTTTCAATACAGAATTTCTTCTCTGCAACTCCGCCTTACCCATGGAGCACTTTCCCTTACATTGATGATGCATCAAATGAGCAAACATACAAGGGATTTTTTGGAATCGGCATTCTGCCGCCGCTAAACTATTCAGATGGGCCGAATTCAATGCAGTCCCAAATGGAAAATTACATCGACAATAACATAAAAGAATGCGCCAATTTCAGCGCTTTTGAAAACCAGGGATTTAAGTTTAATGCCGGCATTCCAAAAACATCTGTAGTCATAGGTAATGAAGATATGAGTGCGCATACAACATTTCCTGTGACTGTGACCAACTCTTTGACAAATGAAAAATTTGACATCAGCGAATTCTCGACAAAAGTTAACGTTAGGCTTAAGGATATCTATTACTTTGTCAAGGGCTTGGTAAGGAATGACATTGGTGATATAAATTTCAGCATAAGGGATCCAAAAAATGACAAGGACTCGATCAATGTCCAGGTGGTTGAAAACGCGCTCTCTTATGACGACATCATAATAGTGTCTGACCAAAAATCCGCAATCAACGGTAACCAATACAAATATGTCTTTGCCCGCAAAAACAGGGCGCCAGCCCTTCACTACATCAAAAATAATGAATTAAGTTTTGAGGAAGGGCACGAAATAACACAGGATGATTTGCTTGGCTTAGAAGAATTGAAGGCTTCTGATCCTGATGAGGACAAGCTGGCATTTTCAATAAAAGCTATGTCCGGCAACCCAAATCTTCCAAGAACATTGGATTCTGCAGATTCGCCGCTGAAATTCAAGATAGAGGTCACTGACGGGAAACTGTCAGATTACCAAATCATAACCGTAAATGTAATTTGAGATAATCAGACAATGAAAAGAATAAAACCCACCTTGATTTTTATATTGCTTTTGGCAGTTACTATAGGTGCATCAGCAGTAGATGAACTGGGGTGCTGCAGCAATCCTGGAGCAGGAATATCCACTTGTGTGCCTGATGCTGATGGGCTAGTAAGGCGGGATGGGGATTGCTGCCCTAAGCCTGAGGCAGATTTCCCAAACTACTACAAATCATCAGAAAACCCATTTGGGCCTGCGGATTACAGCAATTGCATCATAAACTATTTTGCCCCGCTTAAGTCTTGTTCAGCTGTCAGCGCATGCGCACTAGGCTGTTGCTGCTCTTCCTTTGGAGGCGAAATAAAATCAGAGGCCCAGTGCAAAGCCGTGGACTTGACATTCCATAAAGGGCAGACAAACTGCACCCAGCTTTGCCCAACACCGCAATGCAATGACGCCATAGACAACGATAATAATGGATGTGCAGATTTTGATGGAGGAGACACAGGCTGCACGACATCTGCAGACACAACAGAATCTGGAGGTACATGCGCCCCAATTGGGGCTGATTGCGGCAATATAAACCATGTGCCTAAATTAAGCAATTTGGAAATAACCCCTGTCAAGGGCGAGAGGAAGTTCTATCTAAGGTGGAAAGATGAATGCAGCAATAACATAAACTCTTATGACATTTTGAGATGCAAGGGCTCAAATTGCACAAATTTTGACTTTATCAGTACATCGAATGTCAATTCTTTTGAGGACTCTTCAGGAGACCTTCTCGCTGATGCATTCTACACATACCTGATAAAGGCAAAATACAACCTGCAAACAGCTACACCTTCAATAAACAAATCAGCAATGCTGGGAAACCTTGAATGCATAAATCAATTTTCTCAAAACTATTTTTGCATACACCAATATTACTACAATGGATATCAAAACTATCTATCATCTAATTTCCCAGAGAAATACTCGTCAGATTTTGCCACAGCAGTAAAGAATAATTTTGGAAGCAAATTCAACAAGGCATACTCCTGTGATGCGGGAAACAGGCTCATGCCAGAAGGCACTTCTTGCGCTGCTGATCAGGCATGTGTGGTGAACAATAACAAGCCCTCGTGCATCAAGAAAAGCGACTGCAATTATGATGCTGCAAACCCATTTGGCCTCTATTACACATTGTCAGGCTGTGAGACAAATAAATATTGTTTCTATGACAAATCCCACTCTCCCATAAACTCTTGCTTTGGCTGCGACCCTTCTATGTCATGCTATGACTACAGGACTGAAGAAACTTGCAACAGGGACAAATGCAGCGTTGCAAACTGCAAATGGAAGCCTCTTGCAGGCCAAATAGGCACGGGAGTATGCATAAGAAAAAATGAGTATAACTGCCAATGGTGCAACAAAGAAGGAACTGGAATACTTGAAAACCTAAGGTCGTACAATAAGGTTTTTGACAGCTGTACAGAGGAAAAAGCAATTGCCTTGTCCGATGGCAGCTTCAAGTGCCATTACAAGGACGGCAGTTCAAAAAATTGCGATAATACAGTTTGCACCGATTACTCTGTTGATGAATGCAGCTCGTCCAAAATAATCCATGATGAATATAATAGAATAACAAACCCTTCTCAGGACGGATGCGGGATAAAAGTGTGCCAAAACTTTGATGGCGCATGCTTCAAGAATTCCGATGGAGACAATCAAGCCGACTGCACTGAGCAATCGTGCGAAAGCGATTATTTCGCCCCCAACACAACATTGATTCCATTAACAAACAAAGGAGTTGTAGGGAGCATGCTTGTGCAGGTTTATGATAAGACAGGAATTAATGGATCTGTAATACTGAAGACCTCCTTGGACTATAGCACATTTTTGTGCGTGGAGCCATGCGGAACATCAGGGCACCCTTATATCATCTCCACAGCCAGCAGGTCCATAATAGTCAGCAACCTGTATGCTTATGACGGGCTTACCGGCACGAGATTACTAAGCTTTAAAGAAGGCGACAATGTCATAAGATATTACTCACAAGACCCGGCCAAGAACATTGGCGAAGTCAAGAAATATACAATTGCAGCATTCAGCAATTCATCCGGGCCAAAGATATTCAGCGTCAATGTGACAGGAGCTAAGAAAATCCTGGATAAATTCTACACTAATAATAAAAAACCGACTATAAAAGTCACTTTTTTCGAGCCTGCTATAGTGACAACAGCACAGCTTGTAGACAAGAAAACAGGCTACACAGTCACTTTCCCGATAACTCAGGATTCCAAGGCAATATTTGATTTTTCTGCAACAGAGAGCCTGCCGGATGGGCAATACACTTTCCAGCTCAATGCGAAAAATGAGAAGAGCATTTTTATGGATGTTCCGCTGTCACAAGCCATCAAGATAGACACGATTAAGCCAACTGTTAGCATTGTTCCGTCAAATGGCACGCTGCTCAATGACTCCCAAATATCTATAGAGCTTAAATTTAATGAAGGAATAACCATGGACCTTGCAAAGATAGACTCTGTCGATGTAAAAGACAAGCTAACAACTTTGGATAATCAGATATTTCAAGGTGAGGTTAACTTATCAGATGGGAACAAAAGATTGGATGTAAGCGCGACAGACTTTGCAGGAAACAAACTGGAAGCTTTCAGCTTTTTTGTTATTGATGCGCAGCCTACGCAAATAAGCCTTGCGAGCCCGCGTTATGGAACAGCTTCATCATACACCTTTGACCTCGCAGTTGAAACTGACAATGATGCTGTTTGCAGGTATTCTATGGACAATGACTATGAGTTTGACTACATGGAGCAATTTGCAGAAACAGGAAAAACATTGCATAAGACAGCAAATTTCAACAAGATAAAGGATGGCGACACAACTACCCATAAATTAAATGTAAAATGCGAGGATTCGCGCTTTGGATTATCTACAGCAGCATTCTCCATAAATGTTGACAAGACATCCCCTCAAATTAAGACTGCCTTTGCATTCCCAAACCCAGTGACAGAAATCCCGTCCAATACCACGCTGAAAATAGAAACCAGCGAGCCTACAATCTGCAGGTACAGCACCGCATCATCGCAATTCGGCTCCATGGAAGGAAAATTTGACGATTATGACAGGCCAATATTCAAGACAATAAACACCAAGATGATAAATTTCGCTAACCAGGGTGATTATGTATACTACGTCGCATGCATAAATAAGGCAGAGCTTGGCACAGAAACCGAACAAATTTCAATTACTGTTGACCTGTCCATACCCATCTCAGTCACTTCCCACACCCCAGAATACTTCAATTCGACTGAAGCTACATTGGCTGTACTGACGACCAAAAGATCCCAATGCAAATATTCCGAAACCGATCCAGAAGTGACAGATGGGCAATTATTCGGGCCATCAGGATATTCCCACACAAAAGATCTGATACTTGCCGCTGGAACCCATACCTTTTATGTCATTTGCAGGGACCAGTACCTTCAGCAATTCTCAGATGTTTTACGAATAAAGTTTACAATTGATTTGACTCCACCAATCATACTAAACGTAAATGATAGCAGCACAATCCCCGACAAGCCTGAATTTACTTGGCAGAAAGACAGCCTGCAGGTAAAATGGAACAGCATTGAGAACGAATCCAAGCTTGGTTATCACTTGTACTCTCTCATAGACTCAAGCATATCTAATACAACAATCGATTGGACTACGAGCTACACTAATAATCAATGGGTGCTTGTCACAAAAACAAATGACAGCAGGCTTAATTTGATAAATGGAAACAGATATTTTTTCAGAGTCAAGGCATTCAACGCTGGTGGACTTGGAAGCGACATAATGGAGAGTGACGGCATAACAATAGACACAAGCTTAAAGCCTACAAACTGCACTAATGGCATTATAGACGAGTCAGAATCTGATGTTGATTGCGGTGCAAGATGCCAATTGTGCGACCTTGGGAAAAAATGTATCTCGGATTTAGACTGCAGAACCAATTTCTGCAGCAATAGCGCTTGCACAACACCAACATGCAACGATAATGCAAAAAACCAAGAAGAAGGGGATATAGACTGCGGAGGCCCATGCGGCAAATGCCCTGACTTAAAAACCTGCAATGCCGATCAGGATTGCCTGAGCAATTTTTGCAGCATTGGTCTGTGCAAAGTGCGGGAAAGCTGCTTTGACGGGGAGTTCAGCCTGGCAGAGTCAGATGTTGACTGCGGAGGCCCATGCACAACAAAATGCTCGGAAGGAATGGCTTGTGAAAGAAAGGAGGATTGCGCTGCCGATTTGGAATGCTCATCATCAAAATGCAGGCATTGCGTGGAGAATGATAGCAATTGCAATGGAATTCCGGACCAGCAGGAAACTGCCGATATAGACACAGATGGCGATGGGATTCCGAATGACTGGGAGATAAAGAATGGGCTTGACCCCAACAATCCAAGCGATGCAAATCAGGACAAGGATGAGGACAGCCTTACCAACTCTGAAGAATTTGCCAATGGCACAGACCCCAACAATAAGGACTCAGACAACGACGGATTCACTGACAAAGAGGAAATCGATAAAGGCACAGATCCAAATGACCCTGAAGATTTCCCCAAATCCAGGACAGGCTTATACCTGATTTTTGGCCTTGTCATCCTAATTGCGGGTGCAGGCTACTTGGCATATATGATAATCTCCAGAAGGCACGAAGAATTTGAACTGCAAAAGCCAAGACAGATGCAACGAATGGCTCCAATGCAAAGACAACAGCCTCAACAAAAAATAAAGCCGCAATCCATGCAGAAAGAAATTTCTCTGAAAAGCAAAGAAGAGATAAGAAAAGTCCAGGAGCAGAGAGAAAAAGAAAAGCATAACCTGTTCAAGACATTTGAAGGAAAAGAAAAAGAAGAGCATGAAAAACAAGTGCAGTCGAGCACCCAAAAAGAAAAACCGGAAGAGAAAGATGTTGATGATGAGTCCTCCAAAGGATGGATAGAAATCAGGAAGAAGCCGCAAAGAAAAGTGAAAAAATCAAAAAAGGCAAAAGAGCCAAAAGAGGATGTATTTTCAAAACTCAAGGAAATGGCCAACAAATAACTTATTATGATCACAAATGGACAAATCACAGCTTTACAGCCAGATTTTCATATATGTTCTTTCAATGATGCTGGTGTCATTCATTTTGGTCTACGGGTACAATGCAATCAAGAATTTTAAGGGCAAGGCTGATGAAATAGCGTGCCTGAAGCTTCAGAATGACCTGAGGGCCGCCGTTGATAACATCATCAATGACTACGGGACGGTAAAGCGGCATGATTTTGAACTGTGCAATGGCTATAAACAAATTTGTTTTGTTGAAAGCATCGACAGCCCGAACCTGCCGGCCAATACCGATCCAATAATAAAAGACAGCGTTATTTCAGGATCTGAAAAGAATGTTTTCCTTGTGGAGAAGATTGCTGAAAAATCCTTTTATGCCGGAAAAATATCAACAGAGCCTGATGTTTTATGCATGAAACCGGTAAGCAACAAAATAAGTTTGAAGCTGGAAAGCAGGGGAAACCATGTTGTGCTGGGCAGATGGCAATAACAAATTAATTTCTCAAAATGACTGGCAAAAAAGGATTTGAGATACAATTCAACTGGATGTTCATTTTGATTGCAGGCGCAGCCATACTCTTGTTTTTCACCACCCTTGTCATCAAGCAAAAAGACATCTCATCGGCGTCTTTAAGATCAACCACATTAAAGAGCGTTGAGGCAATCATAGCAGGATCCAGCGTGAGCAAGGAAACAACAAACCTTTTGGAAATGCCTGATATAGGGATTGAAGTGGAGTGCGGCAGGGTATCAATTGAAGGAATATCCAAGCAATACCAAAACCTAATCTTATTCGCACCAAGCTTAATCAAAGGCAGCCAATTTATATCACAGACATCGGATTTCAGCAACCCTTACAAAGCCACAAACCTTCTTTACATGACAAGCTCTAATGTGAGATACATCCTGGTTGGAAATACAGAACTTGCAAAAGAAATCAATAAATCTCTCCCGGCATATCTGAAAAAAGAGTTTTATCCTGTCTTGCCCCAATTGAAGGGTGCAAATAACTACAAGGTCAAATTCATATTCTTCGAAACTATTGGGGATTTGCCTAAATTCACAGAGTCTATCTCAAATAAGGATGTGGCAGCCATCAAAATAGAAGGCACACAGGAAAAAGGCATAATTTATTTTTACCAAAGAAACAGCAATTCTTGGGAATTGAAGGGCACATCAGCATACATTGGCAGGCAATCCCTGATTGGCGCTGTCTATTCCGACTCTCTTAAAAGTTATGAATGCAGCATGGAAAATACCTTTTTAAGGCTCAACCTTGTCACACAAATATACTTGGGAAGGACAAACGAGCTTATTCAGATCGGGCAATCAGCAGACTATGGGCAGGATTGCAACTTCATTTACACCGATGCATTAATCCACTTAAACAGCATATCCGCAGCCTCATCAAGATTCAATAAGGAAAACATAGACGAGCTGGCAGCCTCGGCTAAATTATTGGCGGAAAACAACAAGAGAGCCCAGCTCTACTCATGCCCATTGATTTATTGACACAATGAAAAAGAACTCCCAACTGCAAATCAGCGAGACTATCTCCATAATATTCGTGTTCCTCATACTTGTAGTTATTGGGCTGGTTTTCTATGTAAGGGTCATAAAAAGCAACATTTCTTTGGAGCAAGATGAGGCATCACAGCTTCGTTCTGTAGCAATAGCCCAGCAGGTCATGTTTCTTCCGGAAATCCAGTGCAGTGAAGGCAATGAGGTTGAAAACTGCATTGACACTCTAAAGCTTGACTCAGCTCAAAAAATCATGAGAGAAAATGAGCTTTATTATTTTGACTTGCTTGGATACAGCGAAGTCAACGTAACCCAAATCTATCCCGGGCCAAAGAAATGGAGCATCTACTCCAGAAAGCTTCCGGATTTCAAAAACAAATTTTTTACCAGAGTGCCGATATCTTTGCGCGACCCAGTCACAGACCAAATCGGCTTCGGAATTTTGACAATAGAAACCTCTACCAAGTAAAATGAAAATCAAAGACTTTACATTCCCTAAGAAGTCGCAAATGGAAATATTGGGATTGGCAATAGTTTTTGTGCTTATTTTGGTTGCAACCCTTTTTGTTGTTAAGTTCCTTGCGCTTAACAAGCCAACAGACTACAGGACAGGCTTTGTAGCTTCTGAGCTCGCCTCAAACATGCTTAACACATTCCTCAAGACGACAGCATCAGACTGCTCCAAGCTTGACATGACCACATTAATCCGGGACTGCGCAGTTTCAAAAGGGATAGTATGCAGCAATGGGCAAGACTCATGCGCCTATGCAGAAGAAACTGCAAGGACAATTTTCAGCCAGACTTTGGAGGAATGGAATTATGAATACGAGTTTGAAGCATATATAGACTCAACAAGCCCTTTCATCATTATAGGGGATAAATGCCAGGGGGAGGCAAGGGCAAAATTCTTCCCTATCTCGATAGGAACAGTGTCCTTGCAAACCAAGCTGGAACTGTGCATTTGACTAATGAAAACCCAAATATTTATATATAACTTAGCTCATAGTTTGTTTAATTTGAAAAGAGGAATTAAATGAAGAAAGCACAAAGCATTTCCATAAATACAATAATAGTAGCTGCAATCGCATTGGCAGTCCTGGTTGTTCTGTTTATGATATTCACTGGAAGATTGGGCAGGTTTTCATTTGGAGTCGAAAAAACAACTGATTGCCCAAATGCATGCATAGCAGCTGGGAATAATAAAGGCGGCATTTTCAAGTCAAGCTGCCAAACAGACACTGAAATACAGCTTATTGGGTACTCTTCTCCTAACCCCCAGGATCCAGAAGGGGAACGTTTAAAGTGCTGCTGCACAAGAAGCTGATAGGCTTCAATCCAAATATTTATATATCTGGTTCTTTAGGGTTTTATCATGATTAATAAAAGATCACAAGGCATGCCGATAAATGTTATTGTTATTGCAGCCTTGGCGCTGATGGTACTTGTAGTCCTTGCTTTTATCTTCAGCAACAGGTTTAACATATTCTCAAAAACTCTGCAAGATTGCAATTCAAAACAGGGAGCATGTCAGCCTGATTGCTATTCTAATCAAGCAAAAGTATCCTTCACAAACTGCGAGCAGGAAAATCCAAAAAAAGTCTGCTGCATACAAGTCTTCGAGGGCAGCAGCAATCCCCAAAATAAGATTAACCCAGAAGACCAAAAAGCAGGCCCTTAGCAATTGTTAAAAATGGCAGAAATTAATTTTAAGATGCTTGTTGCAATTATTATTGCTTTAATATTGGGCGCTATTTTCTTAATGTATGCCATTTCGAGGAATCTTCCAAATGCGTTCGCACCTTAATAAAAAAGCAGGATTGGAGCTTTCCACTATAGCAGAGATAATCCTACTCCTGATTGCAGCTGGGCTTATAATTGGAATATTCAGCTACGCAGCTGGAAGAGCTTCTGAAAAAACCTCAGAAAACCTTTGCAGAGGATTGAATGTTTTGAGATATGGACGGATTGGAGGCGTAGTACCAGTTGGAAGAATTGATAAAGGACCAGTAACAATTAATCTTGCTCCAAGAGGATGCAAGACAATCGATAAAAAAGACTTGCCTGGGAAAAATTATGAAGACCATGTAAATGGGTTAAAAGAAGGCGCCAAGGCAGAATTAAGGGATATGATAGCAAAATGCTGGTGGATGTGGCTTGAGGGCAAGCAGCCAAACATGTTTGACACATCAACAGTAGCTTTGTCGAACAAGTGCTTTGTATGCTACACCTTCTCCATGAAAGATGGGGCAGATTTGAGAATACCGGAATTCATAGCTTCTTTGGACTATGCATATGAAGCAGCCGACAGCTCCAGCAGGTGCGCTCCAGCTGGCCAGGGAGGAATGTGCATGGCTTCCTGTGATAAATCCTCAAGCTTCTCAAAACCTGTTCCTTCTGACAGGTGCAAAGATAACGAGAAATGCTGCATTGCAGAGAACTCAAAGGACGAATGTGTCAACAAAGGAGGCACATGCGAGCCTCGTGAAGGATTCGTCCCTTATAATAAATGGTCATGCAAAGAAGGCTCCTGCCATGTCAAAAAGGAGAATTTTGTCAGCTATCTTGACTATGTTCAGGGCACAAACGGGGCAGCAGGAGGCGCAGGATTCTTGGTTTACCAAAACGATTTGGAAAGCATAGGATTGACAACAAAAAATAAATATGCTGTCACTTTGATAAGCCCGGGAAATACTCCAGGATGGGACACTGCTGCATGGGGCGGTGGAATTCTCGCTATTCCTGTAGTGACCTGGTACACTAGAGGCGCATTTTCTTGGCTACTCCCATTAACAAGCAAAATAGAAGGTGCCGCCATTGCCGAATTTTTTTCATTCAAAATGCTTGACAAATCAGGCAAGCTTGAAGGATATAATTTCATTTATGTTTCAGAATACGACAAAGTAAAGGACAAATGCCAAGTTGAATTAGGAGTTGATGACAAGTGATGAATTCAAAAAAAGGAATTGAAGGCCCTACATGGAAATTAATTTCAATTATACTAGTTGCGGTTTTCATTTTTTTCATGATAGTTTTTTATCCTGCGGTTGCAGAAGGTGCAAAATCTCTGGTAAAACACATGTTTGATAATCTTTTTTAAAATGGCAGAGGGAATCTGGAACTGGTTAACTACTTTTGTCCTTGTGGCTATTGTGCTCCTTATCCTCTTATTCGCATTTTATGCAAAAGGCACAGGGCTATTTGCAAAACTTGCAGATGTTATACTGAAGCAATCAAGCCGCTTCTTGCCCATTGAGCCGAGAAAAGAGCTCAAGCAGGATGAAAAACTGCCGCAGTTGGTGATAAATTCCCAAGAAAAATTTACAGAATTTCTCAAGCTAAATATTGGCAAGTCAGGCACTGATAAATTATGCAGGCTGGAAACAGACTCTTTGTCAGGTTTGGGTGATATAGGTTTGGAATTGACAAACCTTAACAACAATCTAAATATTAAATTAACAAAAATTAAGTCTTCAGAAGGATATTTGGCATTAAACGTAAAGACTGTTGAAAATGCCCAGGCATGCCTGATAAACAGCGAAAGCTTTTACAACTGCTATATCGGTGCAAATAGGCAATGCGAAGGTAACATGTATAACAATCTTGATATCTTAAGAATCAATAATCAAGAAGCAAGACTCAATAGCGGGAATTTTCAATTAGCTAAATATAATGGAAAAATCCAAATGATAAGAATTGACAATAACAAGTTCTGTTTTATGCCTCTGCATAGTGGTTTTGGGACTCCAATTGGCTGTGATCCAAAAAAATTATCTCTGGACAATGATTGCGTCCAGGACATAGTGAATAAAATACCATTGTGCGGCAAAAGCATAGAGCCCGATGTTTTGAGCGACAAGGATAAGTCAGCTGTGGAAGAATTTACAAGGTTTGTTGCATTTGTCAAGGGTTTGGGTGCTGTTCAAGACAGCAAAATCTGCAGGAAAGATTTCTTTTTCAACACCAGAAAGATTGAAGCAGGGTATTATTTATACATAAGCCCCAATGGCCAGATTGACTTGATTTTCAACAAGGATGGTGGCAAAATAATAAAAAGAGAAGCCATAAATTATTTGCCTTATGGAGCCTTAGACAGTGATTTGTCATTAAGTGATTCTTTTAATAAGTATGATATTTTTAAGGATACGATTATCATATCACCAGCAGGAGATTATAGCCCCTCTGAACAGGTGGTAGCAGTCCTGCTGGAACCAACCATTTTAGCAGTGAACAATGGAAACAATAAATGGTTCTTGACAAAGCAAAACAATTACATAAGCGCAAAGCCAATCTGTGCGTAAAAATGAACTCAAAAAAAGCTGTATCCCAAATGATTGAAATGTTGATAACAATAGGGATACTTTCATTAGCCCTTGCGCTTTTTCTGGGATATTTTTCAAAATCTTCAGCCGGAGGGTTTTCAATAATTAAGAAAGAGATAGGGCTGCTGGAAGACTATGATAAGGATACTGTCATGAATCGTCTTGATAAGTGCCCTTGCGATAAGGCAGAATTAGGAACCCAATCCAATGACGGGTGCCCGGACGGCTATAAAATCAGAGGGGATAAGATTGGAAAAGAAGACAGAGCTTGTCTCGATAATAAAACATGAGATCCAATAAAAAAGGGGTTGCCCTTCCTGTTGAATTCCTGCTTAGACTGTTGATTGTCATATTCCTTGTTATTGTCATATTCAACATAGGAAAGGATGTTGGACGATATGTTTTCCAAAATTTTTTTGGGACCGGGCTTGACGAGCACTTCAATGAATTTGTGAATGAGCTGAACAAGATTGGAATCATAAATGTCCCATCAAGGCATGTATTTATGGTGTTGGACCAAAACACAGCAATAATAGGTTTCAGCACATCATCAGAAAGGTTTAGTTGTTTTGCATGCGGCTCCGGCACCGGCACAGATATAACCTCATTCTTCTACAAACCAGACAACCAGGAATGCAAGGGAAAATCCTGTGTGTGCTTATGCTCCAATGGGTTGCAGATGAGCGATTCAAGCCCATACCAAATGAAGTGCGATAAAATGAGATGCGCGTCATTAAACAAAGACCTTGCTGAATCAGTAGAGCTTAAAGGATATATCGAAAAATTGGAAAAAGAGCAGCAAGTTTCCTATAGAGACTTAAAGAATGCCAAATGGACAGGAGGATTTCTTTTTGAGAGGAATTCCAAAGCAAATTTCATTCCAAATGGTTTGCCGCAGCCATCGTCAAGCAGATTCACAGTTTATGTCACAAAAGAAAGCACAGAAGACAACGCATATTTGGGAGTATGCCCGGATGTGGAATGCAAATACACCTTTAAAACAACTCCGAAAGACACTACACAAGCCAAAGAGCTTCCGCCGGATATCTGCATTATAATGTCTGATTGCTTCAAGAAAGAGCATACAGGATATCAAAAAGATATAGATCGAGTGCCAAACGATCGTTGCTCCCCATATCAAAGCCCTGAAATTAGGCAATATACCAAAGAAGACTGCGAGAAAGTGCAGCAATGTGTCATTTCAAAAGGGATAACCAATCCAAGCAAGTGTATAGATAAGGGAAGTTTTTTTGTATTGTCGTTTGTAACCCAAACTGGAGGATCAGGTTAAGCTTATACTCACCGCAAATAATTTAAATTGACAACAAAATATATCTTCTATGGAAAAAAAGGGGTTGCTTGTGTATCAGGCAATTATTGCTCTGATAGCTGCTTCATTGATACTTATTGGATATGTCCAGGCTGGGAAATCCTTTGGCAACCAGGAAGCTTTCTACAAGTTAGCTGTCGCAGAAGATATAGCATTGACAATAGACTTGATTTATGGGCTTCCAGGAGACATAACATATGTGTACCCTAATGACGTTTCCGGATATGATGTTGAAATAAGAGAAAACACAATAAAAATATACAAAACAGAGAGCAGGAATTCTGACAGGACTTTGCAGTCTTATGTCTTTGCCGGATCTGGCAGGGAAGCGATTGAATTCACCATCAAAAATCAAAAATTTGTCAAAATAGATAAGATTAACGGCAAAATCAAGGTGACAGGCGTTTCTGAAAGATTTGCCGGCAAAGGATGAATTATCTAGGAGTGAAGAGCTTGACCAACACAAAATGAAACTCGGAAAAAGGGGAACGGAGTTCTGGCCGGCAGACAAGTTCATATTCTGGCTCATGTTCGGAATAGTGCTGGGATTTTCTTCCATCATGTTTGTGCTTATAATCTCAAAATCAGGGGCTGAAAAGGCAAAGATATATGGCAACCTTGAATCCTTGAACTTGATGCAGCGATTCTCCAAGTCTCCTGATTGCTTTGTCTATGATAAGGATGGAATATTGGCATATGGCGTAATAGACTATGAAAAATTCAACAAGGAAAGACTGGATGATTGCTATAAGACATCCCAATACAGCCTTCCTGCATACAAATTAACTTTAAGCCCTGATGCGTCTTCGTCTAAGACTTTAAGCACAGCTAATTGGAACGAAAACAGGAATTTTGAAGAAAAACACCAAAAAAATGTGATAATATTCATGCAGGATAAATTGCATAAAGGCAACTTTGTCATTGAAATTCAAAATGTTAGATAACAAGAGAGGGATAGGCACAGATGTAATACTGATCATCATATTCATCTTTACAGTGGCTTTAGGAATAGGATTTTATTCCATAAACGAGAAAGTGAAGGGCAATCAACTAACAATCGGCATAGAAACGCAAAAGGGCATTCTGGCCGGGCACGAGGTACTTGTTGATTATCTCAAATCCCCGGATGAAAAGTGGAATAATAAGGCAGAGTTGATTTCAAATGCTATTGCCGGAAAAAACTATGAATTAATAAAAAAAGACGCAACAGGATATTTTAACAAAAAGCTTGTGGATGTCAACTGGTATTTGGAATTCAAAGACTCTTCTAGAAAGCTCATTTTTCCTGCGGTATACGGGACAAGATACTCACCGGAAGAGCAATTCGCTTCTGCAAAAAAAGTGCAGAAACCAGCCTCTATAACAATACCGATTAATGGGCTTAACCAAGGCTATGTTTTAATAGAGCTTTATTTTGTTGTCTAGGCAAAAATGAAAAGTAAAAAAGGCACAGAGGGAATCGAGTGGATTTTTCTCATTATAGCATTTTCTGTCGGCTTGTTAACATGGTACACATACTATTACCTTACCCCCCATAAGATTATTGGCAATTATGTAGGTGAACACCAATTTTCAATATTAAAGGCGGATAATGAAGCGGAAAAAGCGCTTTTCTACATCGACCAGTCCGCAAAATACTCATTGCAGCAGGCAGTCTATGACCTTGCGGGGAAGGGAGGCATATTGAAAATAGTTTACGGGGAAGAGCCTATCTTTGAGAATGAGTTAAGCCTTCCTGGTGAAAATGAAGAATGTGGAAATTATTATGGCTATTCGATGTGGCACGATGTTAAAAAAGACGAATCTGGCAGCAAAATAAATATGTACTGCATTGACGAGGAAAAAGCAAAAATAAATCTGGAATATTTGTTTAATGAGCAACTTAACCTCTACCTGCAAAACTATCCTAAGGAAATCAGGCTGGATAACTACAACTATGAAATAAAGGACAGTCTGGAAATGCTCGGAAAGGCCAAATCTCCTTTAATATTTGATATTTTGAAAGATGAAACTATAGAGGTTGAAAAACAGCCTTTTGAAACAAAGATTGCAGAATTTCCTAGCAAGGATTTTGAGGACTTTACAGGAACAGAGTTGTGCGCAAAGGGCTCAAGATGCATGTTAACAAAAGAGGCATACGAATTGCTGGAAAAAGCACAACTCATAGCAATGCAGAGAGACAGCACATCACCTTTAGAAGTGTACTCTGGCTACAGGTCTATTGATGAGCAAAAAGCCCTCTGGGAAGGCTTAACCCCGGAAAAATACAAGCAAAGATTTCCAGAAGAAACTATCAGGGCAAAATATGTCTGTAATCCGAACAATGGAGCAGAAAGCTGCCCACACATGACAGGCAACGCTGTTGACATTCGTTTCAAGGGAAAGACAACAAAATCAATGACTGATCAGGATTGGCAGCAGCTTAAGGCTATAATGACACAAGCAGGCTGGGTGAGATACGTAAAGGAGTTATGGCATTATGAATGCTGCAACACTGTAAGATACGCAAAAGCCAAGAATTTAGAAGCGAAAACAGGAAAGCAAGTGACAGAAATAGGCTAAAATGGAAATAAAAGATTTAGTTTTGCTGATGTTGATGCCGATAATGATGGTTAGCTTGATAGCCTATGTGGACACAAATCCTGTTGCAACAGGAGCGGCAACAAGGGAGCAAAATGACAGAAACATAATCGGCACTTATTCAATAATGCCGTCATTTAAGGCCAAAATAGACTATGATCTGGGAGATTACACCAAAATAAAGGAATCCCTGCAGTCTGTGATGGAATGCACGTCACAGGGAAAAACCATAGAAAAATGTGTTGATGATATACAAGATAACGGTTTTAAGTGGGAAATTGGTTGTGATAGCGTAGAGGAAAAGATTATCTACGATTTAGTGGAATTTTACCAAGGCTGCTTTGACTCTGAAGATACTGACTGCTTATGCAAAAAAAATATGTTTTCTTCAAAAGAACAAATAGAAAAGTATGGTTTTTCTAATAACAAGTATGAACTGGCTTTGACCCAAGACTTGCAATCTAAAAAAATTGACGTGAACATGGTATACCCAAGGACGGACATAAGTTCTACAGTAAGACTTAATGACAGATCTTTATGGTACCCTGTTAGATACCTTGTTGCTTATTCTCAAGAAGAATCGGTACAGATTGATATGATTTTTAGGGATGAAATAGACCCGGCTATTGAATATAAAGAAGCTTTCTCGCAAAACAAAGATTTAACCCTGTATAAAAATAAAGTAAACGGCATAAACTACGTTGATTTTGTAAAATTGGAGGGAGACGATATAATATACCCAAATCAGAAAAAATTCAAGCCAGGCAATCTTAATGAATGCAAAATAGAGCCTAAAAATATATTCAAATTTTGCGTGACCAAGAAGAATTATAAAATATTGGCTTATGACAAATCAGACAGCAAAGTCAGGGAAAGAAGCCTGACAATAAGATTTGCAGCCTACATCCCAGTATTGCCTCCTCCTGCTTTAACAAATGTAGAAATAGCTGACAGGCCAAAATCAGAAAAGTCCGTTTTGGCCAAATGGGAAAAAAGCACAAACCCCGATACGGCAAAATACAAAATATATTATGCAGACTCAACTTTGAATGCCTTTGATAAATCTTCCTTAATCGACTTGAACAGGAACCCAGATGTGCATGTCAAGGAGATAGTTCTTGGAAATACACAGACAATAGAGCTGAAGAATGGCCTGATTCTGAATGGCTGTGAATTTGATTATAAAACTAAGAAATGCATGTTTTCGACAGCAGGCAATGAAATTTCGCAAATTGAGGATAACAAGCTTTACTATTCCACTATTCCAGAATCATATGTTTACAGCCTGAACTTGCCTGAAGATGAAAAAAACTATGATTTTGCAGTTACAGTCGTTGATAAGCGCAATAATGAAATTGATAATGTGGAAAGAGACCAAAAGTTCAAAATAATCAGACTGGTGAAGTCTATAGAAGATTTGCCTCCTGACTCCGGAGAGACAGAGATTGTTCTGCAGGGAATAAAGCCAATTTATGAAATGTCATCTAAACATTTCACGTTCAACTTTGTCAAAGTTCCGAAGAAAAATTTGGATGGCAGCGATTTAAAGGATTATAACGGCCTGAAGGTTTATTATAAGAAATTCGACAAAGCGCCAAGCATGGAGGAGAAAAGGAGCATCATTAACAATATTCTGGATTCCCCCCTCAAGGATTTAAAATCAGCAGATATAATTGACCAAAAAGAGCTCTATCTTAAAGTTTCCCTTGCCTCTGAGGATTTGCAGCCATTCAACATTATTTATTTTGTAGTTATCGCAAGCGATAAGTCAAACAATCCAGCACCAGAACAATTTAAGATTAAGGAATTGGGAGCTTATGTAATTGAAAATGTTATACCCTAAAACCAAAGATATATAAATAATTTCCAAACCACCCATCCAATGATTAAAATTCCCTATGAGGAGATAATTCTGAAAATAAATGAAAAGACCTCTATTTCTATTGCGGAGCTTGAAGGGAGGGTTGATAAAAAACTTAAGCAGCTTTCCGGCTTGATAAGCAAAGAAGGTGCTGCCCACATAATCGCAAATGAGCTTGGAGTGAAGATTTTCGAGCCGTTAAGCGGCAGGCTTCAAATAAAGAACATTTTGAGCGGCATGAGAGATGTGGAAACAGTTGGCAAGGTTATAGACATAAGTGAAACAAGAGAATTTTTGAGAGGGGACGCAATAAGCAAGGTAGCCTCTATCCTTATCGGGGATGAAACAGGCACTATAAGGGCCGTGCTTTGGGGCTCACAAGCCGATAATACCAA
>CAZMBY010000009.1:0-32407 GCA_964564925.1 uncultured Methanosarcinales archaeon | reverse complement strand
ATTGCCCTGCCTTCTGCAAGCCTTTCAGGGCTGAACACCAATCCAAAATCCTTTCCTGCCTTCAATCCTGATTTCTCAAGGATTTTCTTCACAATCCCCTCTGTAGTGCCTGGTGGTATTGTGCTCTTCAGGATTACTAGATGGCCTTTCCTGATATTCTTTGATATTGATTCTGATGCCGAAACAATATAGGACATATTAGGAGAATAATCCTCTGCCAAAGGAGTGCCAACTGTTACAATGATTATGTCTGCATCCTTCAAAACTGAAAAGTCCGAAGAAGCCCTAAGCTTTTTTGATTTGACTGACTTCCCAATCAATTCTTTCAAGCCCGGCTCGTGTATGCTTATAGTCCCTTTATTGACTTCATCAATCAATTTCAGGTTTGTGTCTATTCCTGTAACATTAATCCCTCTGTCAGCCAAGACGCTTCCGATGCAGCTCCCGATATAGCCAAAGCCAACTACCCCAACTGAAATTTTCTTATTTTTTATCGAAGAAACAGCATCGCTAATGCTTTTTCCATAGATCTTTATTCCTTTATCCATTCTTTTTTCCCCATTCAATCACTTTCTCGATTACAAGATCCACTTCTTGATCTGTCATGTCGGGGAAAACAGGCAGTGTAATCATCTTGGTCCATACTTCATCTGTGACAGGGCATTTTGCCCTTATGTGGCTGTACACCGGGAAAAGGTAGACGGGCTTGTAATGCATGCCTGCTGTTATGCCATTTTTCCTCAGGAAAATTATCAGATCATTCCTGTCTCCCTTCTTGATTTTTGCAACATAATTATGGCATGCGCTCTTAATCCCTTTTTTATTGACAGGGCATTCAATAAAATCCAAATTCATGAACCCTTCATTGTATTTCTTCCATATCTGCCTTCTCCTCTCGTTCATTCTTTCAACTTTGCTTAATTGAACAATGCCTATAGACGATAGAATGTCATTCAGGTGGAACTTGTAGCCGATTTCCCTCACTTCATAGTCCCAAGTGTATTCATCCTTGTTTTGCCTTGCAAATGTTGATTTGTCTATTCCGCACCACGCAAGCCTTTTTATCCTTTCAGTATACTCCTTGCTGTCAGTTGTCACCATTCCCCCATCCGCAATTGACATATTTTTTACGGCATGGAAGGAGAAGCATCCCATCTCTCCAAAAGTCCCGAGCTTTTTTCCGTTCAGCTCAGAGCCTACTGCATGCGCAGCATCCTCTATGACATGAAGGTTGTGCTTATCCGCTATTTCCATTATCTCCTTAATCCTGCAAGCATGGCCGCCAAAATGTACAGGAATAATTGCCTTGGTTTTTTTTGTGATTTTCCTCTCTATGTCAGCAGGATCGATATTCAAAGTATCTCTTTCCACATCGGCAAAAACCGGCTTAAGCCCATTGTAGTCTGCTGCAAAAGCCGTTGATACAAATGTTATGGGGCTTGTAATCAACTCGCTTCCCGGCTTTATGTCAAGAACTTTAACGGCAAGATGAAGCGCTGCTGTGCAGGAGTTCAATCCGACAGCATATCTTGTGCCTGTAAATTTAGCAAATTTTTCCTCAAACTCTTTCGTCTTTGAGCCAAGCCCAATCCAACTGGATCTGATGACAGATGCAACTGCCTCTATCTCTTCATCACCCATGCTTGGCTTGAATACAGGTATCATTTTTCGGAATTATTTGGTTTATTTATTTCACATTAACAATCGCAACGGGTTACCTTTATCTCATTCAATCCAAATGTCGTACAATTATTTTTTAAAATTCGTTTCATATTGAATCTTAAAAATCCGAGACCCATGCCCATTTAATGTCAATTGGATGTTCCTCATATTACATATATATTAAACTGAAATTATTAAAGCTTTATATTCGAATTATCCCCTATAACCAATTTGTTTCCGCGGTTCATTGGAACAGTTCCTTCTGAAACTATAGTGCAGTTTTCTCCTATAAGGCTGTCAACAATCTTATGGTTTGTGTTTATCTTGGTGTTTGCAAGCAGTATGGAATATTCAATCTCTCCTTTCATGACTTCAACATTATTTCCAAGGGAAGAGAAAGGCCCTATGAAAACATTATTGCCTATGAAGCAATTCTGGCCTATGACAACAGGGCCCCTTATGCACGCTCCTTTCTTGATCACAGTCCCTTCTCCAATATTCACCCTTCCGCTGATTATTGCGCCTTCTTCTGTTTTTCCCTTGTTCAAAGTCTCGATCTTGCTGTCAAGTATGAGATGATTGGCCTCAAGCAGCGAGTCAGCTTTTCCTGTGTCTTTCCACCATCCTTCGACCAAGTCAGACTTAACTTTGTGGGAATGCTCCAGCAGCCATTGGATAGCATCGGTTATTTCCAATTCGCCTCTTGCAGAGGGCTTTATGTGCTCAATTGCCTTGAAGATTGACTTCCTGAACGCGTACACTCCAACAACAGCCAAATTTGATTCGGGCTTTTTTGGCTTTTCAATGAGCTGTATGACCTCTCCTTTCTTGTTTAATTTCGCCACTCCAAAATTACAGGGATCCTTTACAGGAGTTAACAAAATGCTTGCATCTGCCTCCGAATTCTGGAAGTTTATTGCGAACTCGCTTATGTTGTCATTAAGAAGGTTGTCACCAAGGTACATTATGAAATCTTCATCCTTCAGGAAATCCTTGGCCGTCTTTACTGCATGAGCCAATCCCAAAGGGCTTTCCTGCTCTATATAGGTTATTCTTGAATTCCATCTTGAGCCGTCTCCAACAGTATCCACTATCTGCATATTGTTTGGGCCCGTTATTATCCCTATGTCTGTTATTCCAGCCTTTACAAGGTCTTCAATCACATAGAATAAGATTGGCTTGTTTGCTATGGGTATGAGCTGTTTTTGCTTAGTATGTGTAATAGGCCTCAATCTTGTCCCGTGGCCTCCGCTTAATATCAGCCCTTTCATGTTTTTCACTTTTATCCTGTTCTGGAACTCGCTGAATCTCTTCTTGATATGGTCTATTTCAGCCAGCCTACCCTGATAGAGATACTGCTCCGGCCTTTTCTTGAGGGCATTTATGATGTCAGGAAATCTTATTCCAAAATGCTTTTCAAGCTCCTCAATCCCTTTGAACACAATATCAAGGTTCAAAGACGTTGTTGTTTGGCTCCTGACATTTATTCTCGGCGATGATATTTTTATCCTGTGCTTGTACATCTGCTCAAGAAATGCAGCATCACCCACCCATGGGCTTACATTTTCAAAATTTAATTTGTCCATGGCCTTCTTATTCAGAATCATAAACAGCCCGGGCTGGGGGTCATTCAGTCTGCAGTCATACTTCATCCTCAGGAATGTATTTTCTATGTCTTCCAGAGTAACCCTGCTTATCTCTGAATCGGAAAGAAACACTACTCTCTTCTCTCTGTCCGGCACTACAACTTTGCCCCTGTTCTTGTCATAGACTCTTTTGATCTCTGAAAATATGTGCTGGCTGTCGCCGTCAACAGCGATGAGCTCTTGAGCCTTTGATTCTCTTGCGTAATCTGTCAGTATCTTCCATGGCTGGGTCCATCCAATCGGCTTTTTGCTGTAGTGGAAAACCTTTGTGGCATAAGCTTTCAATGATTTTGGCAACTCCTCCCCGCAAAGCGCCACCACAATTTTGCTTTCCGGGAAATACCTTCGCGCGCCTTTCAGCTGCATCTCCAGCTCTGCGGCGTTTGCACTAGAAAAGAATGATCTTATTCCTATAACCAAGTCATTTGCCAAGTCAATTAACCCCTCTTGGCACGATTTCAATTTGGTTTATAAAATTTTCTAAACATATGCCGAGGCAAGAAAAATTTAAATAATAACAATGGACATTAAGTCATTCATGACTAATTACACCAAGCTCGCTATAAGAGGCACAGCCATAGTGCTTGTAATCTCATTGTTTGCAGGCTTCCTGGGCTATCTTGTAAGGCTTGTTCTCGCAAGAGGCCTTTCTGTGGAAGATTTTGGCTTGTTTAATTCAGTATTCTCCTTTCTTGGACTGATTGGGTTCTTCAAAAGCCTTGGATTTGACAAGGCTCTTATAAAATTCATTCCTGAATTCAGGCATGAAAAGAAGAATAATCTGATCAAAAGCTCAATCATCTATGTGACAATCATTCTGCTGATTACGAATCTGCTTGTGATATCGGGAGTTTATCTGCTGTCAAACTACCTGAGCGTAAACTTTTTCCATAGCGGGCAGGCCTCCATTTTGCTTAAATTATTGGCTATTGCATTCTTCATTGATAGTTTTGTTTATGTTTTGAGATTTGCGTTTCAGGGCTTCAAGGAAATGGCTTATTTCTCTATTGTGGAAGTGGCAAGAATGCTCCTTATTCTTGTCATTGTGCTGATAGGGTTCAAGCTTGGATATGGGAGATTGTCTACAGCAGCTTTTGCCTATATCATAACTCCAATAATACTTATAATCGTTTTTACGCCAATATTTTTGAAAAAGACCTTCCCGGAATTTACTGCCTCAAGCCTCATATTTGACAGTTTATTGTTCAGGAAAATAGGCAAGTACGGCCTGTTTGTTGTTGAGACAAGCGCTGCCGGGCTCGTGCTGTACTATACAGACATAATGATGCTTACCTATTTTTCCAGCCTGAAAGAGGTAGGGTTATATGCGGTGGCTCTTCCGACTGTGAAGATATTCATGTTTTTTCCCAGGGCAATAGGCGGCATACTAATCCCATTAACGTCTGAGTTGTGGGTTAAAGGCAGGAAAGATCTGCTTAAGGCCGGCATAGAATCATTGTATAAATACCCATTTATCATCGTAGTCCCTCTTGTCCTCGCAATGTTTTCCTTTGCAGACCTGATAATTGCTGTTTTGTACGGCGGCAGCTACATTCAAGCTGCACCTGCGATGAGGATACTTAGCATTGGCATGATCTTTGCAGTCATATATGCCACGAACATAGATTTTTTTGCGGGCATCGGAAAACCGCAAATAACCACAAAGATAGTCTACACGGCAGCGATTGTGAATTTTATAGCCAACATAATCCTGATTCCTGTTTTAGGGATTGAAGGCGCTGCTATTTCAACTACTTTAAGCTATCTCCTTATGATGTCAGTCGGCCTTGTAAGCATAAGGAAATTCATAGATATTTCCTTTCCAAAAGCAGTGTGGGCAAAGACATTTTTTTCAGGAATTATCTTTGTCTTGGTGATGTGGGCATTGAAGAGGGCTATCCAATTGAACGTATGGCTTGAGACAGCAATAGTTTTGCTTATATCATCATTAGTTTATCTGGCGCTGTTATTCTTATTGAAGATAGTAGACTTTCAGGAATTAAAGGCCATTTACAAGAGGCTGGTTGCGAAATGACAAATAGGCTAAGCGTTATACTTACCTTTGCTCAACCTTTCCATTTCCTTCCATAATTCTTCTTCTATCTCTTTTTCTTTTCCAATCAGGTTATGATTTTCTTCAGCGTCATTTTCAAGGTTATAGAGCTCTTTTTTCTTGGTTGTCTTGTTGTATATCATCTTCCATTTGTTGGTCCTTACACTTTGGACATTATGCATCTCTGGCGAAGGTGTTGGCCCGCCTAAGCCGCCAGTTTCAGAGTAAGCTGTTCTGTCCTCAAATTTTCCATAAACAAATGGCAGAAAAGACCTTCCTTGTATGGGCTTATAGCCTGTTTTCTGTTTTATGCCCAAAATCTCCAGGATAGTCGGCAAAATATCAACAGACCTCACCAATTGATTGATTTGCACATTCTTAGGAAAGCCTTTTCCAATCATGTATAAAAAGCACCTTGTTGTGTAATCATAGAGGTAGACCCCATAAAAAAATTCCCCAATTTTGTCGCCTACACTGCAGCCGTGGTCAGAAAATATCAATATCAATGAATTTTCATATAACCCCAGCTCCTTGATTTTTGTGAGCATTGCATCCAGGTAATTTTTATTGTCCTCGACTAATTTGAGGTAGAGCTTGAGGTTCCTTTCTTTATTTTTGCAGTATCCCTCATCCATGTCAGAATGCCCTTTTGACAATTCTTTCATGCTCGTGTGTATTATATCATGGTCAAGGAAAAGAAAAAAGGGCTTTTTCGCCTTTATCTGGTTCAGTATCTCCATGTGCCTTTTTATCAATCCTGTTTCGGCTCTTCCATAGCTCCTTACCTTGTCAAAACCTTGCGAGGAGATAACATGCTCTTCAATTATGTCCGCTTCAGTGTAGTAGCCGGCTTCTTTCAAATACTGGGTAAGCGTAAAGCACTTGTTTTTTTCAAAGCTGTACAGCTTGTAATACCCATTTATGCCATTTTGATTGCCGTCCATTCCTGAAAATGTGGTATGTATTGAGCCCATAGTGTAGGGGGCATAAGCAATCAAATTGCCAAAAAATACAGACTCTTTCTTTAATCCATTAAAGTATGGAATTCTATCTAAAACATCCGCCCTTACGCTATCCAGAAGAATCAAGATTACGTTTGGCTTCTTTTTTTTGAATAAATTAAGTAAGTTCATTTTTCATGGCTAACAGATTACTATCTCTTCTTAATCAGCACATTGAACCTGAATCTGGAATTGTCATATCCCTTGATATTTTGGTCGACTATTTTGCATTCCAAATCTTTCTTATTGCACATGTCCTCAAAAAATTTTTTTCGGTAAAACAAATGCTGAAGTTTTTTGTCAGCATACTTTTTAGGGTGCAGTTTGCTCATATACTTGATGCACTCCTCTTTTTTCTCCAGGTCAGGCATATCCATTATGAACAAAATGCCAGGTTTTTTGCACACCCTCAGCAATTCAAAAACGACATCATGAGCATAGTTTATCGACTGGAAATACTGAAAGACGCTGTGCATCAATATTTTGTCGTACGATTCATCTTCAAAAGGCAGGCTGTTTGCTTCAGCCACAAACACGTCAAGCTCAGGATGAGCCTTTCTTAGCATGCTGATCAATGAAAGCGACAAATCCACACCGTCGGCTTTTTTGGCTGATTTTGAAAGCGGAATCAACAGCATGCCAGCGCCGCAGCCAACTTCCAAAAGCTTGTCAGAGGGCAAAATCTTAAGATTTGACTTTACAGTTTCCACTATCTGCTTCACAAATTCTTGCTTTGAAACGCTTATGGCCTTATCAAATCCAACCACGCCAATTGGGTCAAATTCCTTGTTTTCCCCCTTTTTTTCCCAAAGCAGCTCCCAGGAGCCCTTTCCTTTGCTCTCCCTAAGCTTGTACAACTCATTCAATTTTGGGAAAATTTTTTCCTTTGCATTTCCCAAATCATTTTCTGTGTCAATTTCCGTCCACACGAGTCCTTTCATAAGCAGGCATTTAACTGGAAATTTTCTTGATGCCTTGAAGATGCACTCTTCATAATGGTACATCATCTCATTTTTTGCATAGTCCTCTTTCGCAAAATTGTAAAGATGGCTTAAAAATTCAAGTGACAATTTTGAAATGCCTACCAGCTCGCCTATCGCGCTTTTTTTGTTTATTTTTTTGCCCAGGTCTTTGAGATTTCCATTTTCATCAGCGCAAATGAGCACCGCATCATTCGAGCCGGTTAAATGCGAGACAAGAACAGCATCCTTCCAGGGGGAACCGATCAATTCGTCAATGGCATTGCGATCGTACAGCAAGTCCGACTCCAAAAGCAATATGTCATCGTCTATAACACCCTCTGTTTGCGATAACGAGTACATGCTGTTTGTTGTGGAATAATCCTCATTTTTTATGTATCTTATTTTGATGCCATTGTAGCTATTGCCCAACTGCTCTCTGAAAAAAGACCCCATATACCCGACCACAATTATGGCTTCCTTGATGCCGGCAATGGCTAAATTATCCAGAGAATGTTTGATAAGTGGCTTGCCTTTTATTGCAAGAAAAGCTTTTGGAGTATCCTTATTTGGTTTGCCTAGCCTGAGCCCCATGCCAGCTGCTAAAATAACTGCTTTCATTATTTAATAGAATTAGATTTTATTAATAAATGTTACTCTGTCTACTGCATTAAAGGATTTTCCAAATATTGCCCTTTGTAAAGCTTGCTCAGCTCCTCAAACTTTTTATTTCCTTCCTCGTCAAACCTTTCAGCAATCCTGATTTCAGGCCACATTTCTTTCGGGAACTTCACATACATAGCGAATGTCCTTTGTAGCCCCAGAATCTCTGCTTTTGAGATCTGCGGCATGTTTAAAGTGAAATCAGCTCTGTAATCTCCAGCCATGTGGTCCGGCGGAATGTAGCCTTTTGCGACAGAAAGATCGTAAAGGCTTGTGCCCCTGTAGGGGTTGAAAACATGTATCATTATATTTTGCGTGTTTATTTCCCTATTGATCTCTATTGTATCAAATATCTGCTCTCTTGTTTCCCCAGGAAAGCCTATGATGCTGTTTGAATGGGTGTGCATCTTTGATTTCACAAGAAGCCTGCCTCCTTCTATGAGCTGCTTATTGCTCATCATCCTGTGGAGCATCTTTTTTCTTAATTCCTCATTGCCGCTTTCTACGCCAAATGATATGGAGGTGCAGCCTGCATCCTCGATTAATCTCACATTCTCTTCATCAACCCCCTCTATCCTGACTTCGCACCAGAAAGGTATGCCCACTTTTTCCCGCCACAGCCTTGAGAACTCCCTGATCCTTTGCTTTGTGGTTGGCAAGAACATCTCTGCTGCAATGTACACAAATTCAATTCCATAATTATCCTTGAAGTATTTGACCTCATCAATAAATCTTGGAATGCTTTTTTCCCTGTAGCTTTTGTGGTTGTGGGCATTGTTCAGGAATTCATTGATGCAGAAAGTGCACGAGTATACACAACCTCTTGTAAGCTCAAAACATCCTGTTCTTCCTATGCTTCCGGACATTGGCTTGTATATCCTTCTTTTATCGAATATCTCCCAGTCCTGAAATGGGAGGCTGTCCATGTCTACCAGGTTGCCCAGCTTATTCCTGTATATTTGCCCGTCTTTCTTGATCCATAGATTAGGAATATCAGTGTAATCCTCATTTTTCTTGAGTTTTTCGCACAATTCAACAAAAGCATTCTCTGCCTCGCCAACTGAGATAATATCAACATTCTTCTCAGCTATCACCTTCTCTGGAGCTGTTAGCGCATGTGAGCCTCCAGCGGCAATTTTGATATTGGGGAATTTTTCTCTTGCAGCATTTACCAAGTTCATTCCCATGTTAAATGTCAGCTCAACTGCAGACAACCCAATCAAGCCAGGCTTATATTCCTCAACCATCTTTATAAAGTCTTCTTTCATGTCTGTGGTATTGAAATATATCCCAAGGTCTGAAAATTTAGTTTCCTTAACTTGCAGCGTCTTGACCCTTGCATCGTCCCCAGTAAATCCTCTGGTGTTATAGAAAGTTGTATCAAATAATCTGACTTCATTTCCTGCCTTTTTCAGGCATGCCGATATTGTAGCCAGATTAGGCGGTATAAGAGTATCCATGGAAGAATTTGCCTGTATCAATAATACTCTGAATTTGTCGTTTTGGTTGTTTTTCATCTTTTTCTGCTTATTTTCCCTATTATAAAAGCTTTTCGGTGATACAATAATCGGCAGAAGCGCGCCTTCACAATACTATTCCCATATCATCCACCACCATTTTCAAAGCCTCTAAGAAACTTTTTATATCGTCTTGGTTAAGATCGCCGATAATGGACAACCTAAAGGTATCCATTGCGCCAATCTTGCCAGGATAGATTGTAAACCCTTTTTCGTATAGCCTGTCATGCATCTTGAAGAAATCAAAATTAGGATGGTCAGGGTACAATATAGTCATCAAAAGATGTGACTCTTCTTCCGGTTTTAACAGCATCTTAAAGCCCAAGCCCTCTACCCCTTTTTTAAGCATCTTCCAGTTCTCTGTATACCTCTTATTCCTGTTTGCAGCGCCCTCTTCCAAAAACTCATCAATTGATCTTTTCAGGGCATAAGCAGTTTGAACAGGCGGTGTGAATCTCATTTCTCCTTTATCTTTAAAAAAAGCATACTGGTCATAAAGATTGAGGTAGAAAGACTTTCTGGGGTAATCCTTTATTTTTTCAAGCTCATTTTTTTTGCATATTACAAAACAAATGCCTGCCATGCCTTGCAAGCATTTATTGGGGACAGATATCACAAAGTCTGCTCCGAGTTCTTTTATACTGAATGGGATCCCTCCAAAACTTGAGATAGCGTCTACAATGAACACCTTGTTGTATTTTTTAGCCAGTTTGCCTATCTTTTCAACAGGGTTTAACAATCCAGTTGTCGTTTCATGATGGACTACGGCCACACATTCAATCGCATCATCTTTTTTTAAAGCATCTTCAATCTTCTTTAAATCTGGAATGCCATTGAAATTAAATCTTAATTCAGAAATATCGATATTGTAGGCCCTGGCAATTTCTGCCATCCTCTCGCCGTATGCCCCATTGTTTATGACCAGAATTCTCTTCTTTAATGGAACAACTGAGCTTATAGTTGCATCCAAGCCAGCCGTGCCAGAACCGCCAAATAATACAGTAATGTAATCTTGGGAACCATTTGCTATCCTGGTAATGTCATTGCTTATAGACACCAGCAATTTTCCAAATTCCTTTTCCCTTGGACATATGTCGGGCACAACCTGCGCCATTTTGACTGTTAAAGTAGTAGTCACAGGGCCTGGATTGAGGAGTATGGTTCTTTTTAGCTGCATTTTCAATTCACGATTACATGGGAATCCTCAACCATCAATCTGCAGGCATGCTTGTAATCCTCAAAAGTGTGTATTTCAGCCCAGCCTGTGTTGATTTCCATCGAAGATATTTTATAGCCTTTGCCTATCAAGTACTGGATCATTTCATTGAAGTTTATTTTTGAAGCGTCCTTTGATTCGGCAGAAATATTTTTGAATTCATCCTTTAGAATTGATATCCCTTTCTTGGAAAACAGCGACATTCCTATAAACTCATAATTTGCCTCACCCCTTGAAACATTGCCGATCTTCAGGATAGGATTATCCTGCCTCACATTTATTATTCGGGTGCCTTCAACGGGGTCATGCACAGCTTTCACCAAATCAACATCCTGCTTCCTGGTCTTTGAGGTTTTGTAGGACCTGTCAATCACCAGTACTATATCCTCATCTCTTTTCAGGAGCTTCTCCACTATATCCCTCTCGAACAGTGTGTCGCCAAAAACTATCAGGGTTTTCTCATCCAGCTTGCCATTTGCCAGCATGATGGAGAGCATGACATCTGTCTTATCATAATCCTTGTTTTTGATGACATCCAGACCGTCCAGCTGTATTTTTTCGCCCTTGTAGCCGGCAATCACTGTAATGTCTTGGACGCCGACGCTGTTCAGCGTCTCCACATTTCTTTGGAGCAGCGATTTGCCGTTGATGTCAAGCATGGCAAGGGGCGTGTCTTTTAGAATTTCTGAAAAGGAAGGCTGCCTGCTGACGCCTGCAGCTGGTATGATAGCCCTGATTTTCTCCTTTGTGATCAAGAATTTTTTCTCATGCTCCTTCATAAGATTCATCCCCTGCAGCTCAAATACCTCCTTCATGGAGGCGATTCTGCTGTCAACAGTCTTAATGCCATGAGAATTGTAAATTTCAGAATAAACTTCACTCATTCCCTTTATAGCGGCTCTTATGCCATGATTTGCATAGATGACCATTTTAATGCCAAGCTCTTTCATCTGCTCTTCTGTAATTGAAGGATAGCTTGTCGGGCAAATGACCAATGGAGCTTTATTGTTCCATGCCTTCACAAATTCAATTATCTCTCTTGCATCGGATGCTTTGGAATGTATGAAGATTGCATCTGCGCCTGCATCTATGTAAGCATTGGCCCTTTTCAATGCCTCCTCCTGCCCCCAGCCAGCTATTAAAGCTTCCACTCGTGCAACAACCATAAAATCCTTGCTTTGCTGAGCATTCTTGGCTGCCATTATTTTGCCTACAAACTCCGCTATCGGCGCCAATTCCTGCCTTCCGGGGATGTAGCTGTTGACTTTAGGGAACATCTTGTCCTCAATGCAGACTGCCGCTATGCCGGCTGCTTCAAATTTTTTCACCATGTGTATGACATTGTTTGAATTGCCATAGCCAGTGTCGCAGTCAACCATCACAGGCAAAGGAGTGGCATCATTAATGGAAATGGCAACATCCAAGTATTCGCTCATAGTCAATATGTTTGCGTCGGGAACTGCAAAAGAAGTGGAAACTTCCAATCCACTCTGCCATATAGCCTCGAATCCTGTCCGCTCGACTAGCTTGGCAGCCAAGGCATTGAATGCCCCCATAAATCTTGTCAAATCCTTTGTTTCCAATAATTCCCTCAACTTAGCAGCTTTGTTCATTCTCTTACCTCCATTCTGTTTAGATCAGCGCAGCAATTTCTGGCTGAGCGTAATATTTCTTGTAATTTTTTACAATTTTCCTTACTATGTTTTCTGTCGACAGCTTTTCATAGAACGGAAATTTGACCACTTCGCCATCGATCTTTTTTACATAAGCCTCTCCTGGAATTTTTTTCCAGTTCGAGCCGGTGACAAGAATTATCTTCGCATGCGGAAATTGTCCATGAATCTTTTTCAAATTCTCGGTGCAGTCCAGCTGCTCCTGTGTCATAACCATGTCAACGCATCTTAAATCAGAAATAATTGCTTTTCTCTCCCTGAAATTTGCTATCGGCTCCTCTTTGTATGCTTTGATCGACTCGTCTGTGTCAACACCGCAGATGTGGAAGTCTCCCAATTCATTTGCTTTTTGCAATAAACTTAGGTGGCCGTAATGAAACAAGTCGGCAGTTACAGAAGTGTACACTATTGTTTTTATCTTCTCTTTCTCAACATTGACTATGTCGCCTTCCTTGATCCCGGAATTCTTCGGTATAGTCACACACAATTGCCCATTAGACTTGTTGTGCCAGACTATCTTTTTCATTCTACTAGTGCTACTAGTATAAGTATTTAAAGGTTTCGGTTTTTATAAAAAACATTAAGGCAAAACATGCAAATCAAAAAATAATAGAAGCAATTTATGAGGGCAATAACATAACTTATTCATAACTTTTAGTGCACAATAATAAGAATTTATTCAATATACCCGAGCTTTTTCAGCAGTTTCCTGGACTTCTCGCTCAAATCATCCAAGTCAACATCTCCCTCATTGCTTTGCAGCCTTAAATAATCCAGAATCCTCTTTTTCATCATGTCCGCTGTCCCTTTTTCTTTTTCTATCAGGTTATGCTCTTCCTTTGGGTCTTTTTCAAGGTTGTAGAGCTCAAAAATGTCATTTTCAGGATGCGGAATGTAAATAATCTTCCATCCACCAACAATCATAGCCCTCCATTTTCCCTTGACGCCTGGAAAATAGACTCTTTTGTTGCCTTTGAAATGCTCTTCAATGCTTTCAGCAAAAATAAAATCTTTGCTTTCGTGTGTTTTGCCTTCAACCAATGGAAGCAGGCTTATTCCATCTGTCTTGTCGATAATCGGGATGCCAAGGACATCAAGAACTGTCGGCATAACATCCGTCAGCTGCACCCGGTGTTTAAAACGCTTATCTTGCGGGAATATTTTGGAATTTTTGAAAATCAAAGGCACCTTAAGGCTTGTCTCATAAAGGCTTGCGCCATGCTGGAAATAAAAATTGTGCTCGCCAAAGTTTTCACCATGGTCTGCAGTCAAAATTATCAGCGTATCTTCTTCTACGCCATTGTCCCTTAAGCACTGCAAAATTTTTCCAATTTGGGCGTCAATATACTTAATGGCTCCATCATAATGGGCCACAGCATGCTCAATCTCTTCTTTTGGAAGCTGCACGTTGCCAAAAATTACATCACCCCTTGACAATTTCCCATTTGCCAGTGTGTTGAAGTCATGATTCCCTTTGTAATCCGGATCATACATATGGTCAAATGGGATTGGCGTGTAGTAAGGCCAATGCAGATCGACAGGATGATAGCACAAAAAGAACTTTTTGCCGGAATTTTTATTTAGCCATTTCACAGCCAGATCGGCATACTGCTGGCTGGGGCCATAAAAATTCGGCGATTTGATTATTTTTCTGATTCCCCTTTCTACCTTGTTCTTCACTTTCCACCGCAATAAATTAAACTCTTCAAAGCCTTTTGCAATAGCTGGTTCATGCAATGCATCCGCATCCATAAATGCCGTTTTATAGCCGTGGCTGCGCAGGATCTCCGGCAAAGTTGCAGTATTCTGTTTGAAAGTGTTGTTATAAACCAGCCTGATGCCGTGATTACTAGGGTGCAATCCTGTAAAAATAGAGGCAAGTGTCGGGTCTGTCCTTGGCAATGTGCAGTAAGCATTCTCAAAGAAAACCCCTTTTCTTGCAATTTTATCAATATTCGGGCTGGTATCCCTAAAGTAGCCGTTAAAGCTCAAATGATCAGGCCTTAGGGCATCTATAACAAATAAAAGGATGTTCATTTTATATCGTTAAGCATATTTCTTAATGCATCCTCGGTTAATTTTCTTGGATTTTTGTTGACTCGCTGCGGATTAAACCCGCGCCTGATAATAAGCTGCAGATCATCATAGGATTTTATTCCTAACTGGCTTAATCTTGTGCTCAAGCCAAGCTCTGTCATTAAATTTTTGATTCTGTTGCCTGCGTCTTCTGCGTCTTCTGCCCCAAGAAAACTTACAATCTCATTTGTCGTTTGTTTAACGTAATCAACCCCCCTTTCATCTAACACATCTTCTTGAGTAACATTTGAATTATACAGGAGCATTTGAGCTATGGTGAGTGCAACTGCCTGCCCATGAGGAACGTCAAAGTAAGCCGTTATAGGGTAGGATATGGCATGTGAAGCTGTTGTTTTTGATATGTTGATGGCTTTTCCGGCGAGATTTGCTGCTTTTGCCAACTCTTCCACCAATTCACGGTTAGGATTGTTGGAAGCATCAGGCAAGCTTTTAATCAAAATCCTGATTGCCTGCTCAGCATACATTTTTGACTCTTGGGTCGAATTAACTGACCAATAGGATTCAATTGCCTGGCATAGTGCATCTATAATAGGAGAAGCAGCAACTTTCTTTGGAATGTTTAAAGCAAACTGTGGGTCAACGATTGAATAGTCTGGAAGGATGAAGCTGTGCTCCAGGGAATTTTTTATTTTTTCAGTGTAAATGACGGCAAATTTAGTCGCTTCGCTTCCTGTTCCTGTGGTTGTAGGCACAGCCACCAATGGCATGCCCATATTTGAAATCATTTTCCTTCTTGTGATGTAGTCAATTGGCTGCTCCTCATTAAAGGCAAAAATATTTATTGATTTCGCAATGTCCATGACAGTGCCGCCGCCTACAGCAATCACAAAATCACAGTTGTTTTCCTTGAATAATTTCAAGCCTTTTTCAATGTCTGGAAGCTTTGGATTTGTCTCAAAGTCATTAAATTGGACTGTATTGCAGTCTTTTAGAAGTTCGTCAATGATTGTTTTGGCGCCTGAACTTTCATAGGAACCCTTGCCTGAGACTAAAAAACTGTTCTTAGGCTTATGTATGCGCAAGATGCTCTTCAAGTTGCTTATAGCCCCAAATCCAAAGTATTCTTGTTGTGGCATATGCTAAATCACCTTCCCAGAAATTCCATAAACTCTTCCTTATTCTCAACAGGCGTTTTAGTGGGCCTTCCCAAATCATTTCTTGCGCCTTTGTTGACATTTATCTCAAGAAGCGCAGGCCCGTCAGTTTTTTTTATTTGTGCAATTTGATTTATGATTTCATTTTTGGTTTCTGCAGAACCTGCATAGGTGTAGCCATTTGCCTTCGCAATTGCGGGAATGTCGATGTTGTAAGCAGAGGTAGGCTGCCCCCCAACTGAGTCGTGCGCAAAATTGTTGAAAATGATGTGCCTGAAATTCTTTGGCTTTAAAGAAGCGATTGTTGACAATGCTCCCATGTGCATAATCAAGGCTCCATCGCCGTCAAAGCAATAAACCTGCTTTTCCTGCTTTTCAAGCGCTATCCCCAGGGCTATGCTTGAAGAGTGGCCCATGCATCCTACTGTGAGAAAATCTTTTTCGTGACTTTGCTTATTAAACTCTCTCAGCTCAAAAAGCTCTCTCGATGCCATACCTGTTGTTGAGACAATTATATCGCTGCTGTCAAGCAAAGCTACTATTGCCTTAATTGCTTCTTCCCTGCTAAGCTCGTAACTCGTTTCTTTCTTATTTTTTAATTTGTATTCCTCAAAAGCTCCCTTTTTAACAACGATTGCAAAAGGCGCACTTTCCTTTCCCATGTAATCCTTGGCTTTCTTGATGATTTCCTCAAAATTTTCATTTAATATTTCGTACGGAATCCCTATAGTTTCAAGCAGTTTCAATGTGACCTTTCCCATCTTGATGTGCTGCGGCTCGTCTTTCACGCCAGGCTCTGCCCGCCATCCTACAAGCAACAGCATTGGTATAGAGTACACTTCCTTATCTGCAAGCGATGTTAAAGGGTTAATTGCATTTCCCAATCCGGAATTCTGCATGTAAACCATGCCAATTTCTCCGGTGGCAAGGTAATGGCCGGCTGCAAGGGCAATTGCATTCCCTTCGTTTGCGGCAATCACATTATTCTTGCTGGGTGTGCTGTCTGTCACATAGGCGCAGAAGTTCTTCAGCAAAGAATCAGGGACTCCTGTGAAGAAGCCTATTCCGTGATTCTTAAGGCACCTGTAAAAACTTTCATTCGGGATCATATTTAAAATTATTTTTTACCTCCATCTTTAAACCACAATTTTTTTTCATATACTGCCCTTAGCAACCCTTCTTCCCCCACAAATCTTCCTACCAAAGCAAGCTGCTCAAAAGGATTTTCTTCATCAGGGTTAGATTCCATAATGATAAGCTTTCCTTCTAACCCGTCTACAGTTCCAAATGCATGAGGCACATTTTTTTGAATGCTAAATGAAGACCCAGGCTCTAGCTCCACTTGACGGCTTCCCCATCTGAAGGCTACAGGGTTTTCGCCATGGTTATAACCCCATACATATGCATTAACTTTTATGTCCAGACCATCGCCTTGAACTTTGCCTAATTCCAGTTCAGTAGCAACAAAACCAGGGTGAAAAGTGATCCCATCCATCAATATTCTTCTTGTATAACGTCCTTGTTGTACCTCTCTGCCCTCTTCATGCCTTCTAAACACAAAGCCCCCCAATTCATCAAAGGTCGAACTTTGAACAACAGGCAAAACCTTTCTTATTAATTTAAGATATTCTTCAGGCTCTAAAACCTGTGTTAAACACTGAAAATACTCATTTCCTATGGCCCCTAAGTCTGTTACTGCTAAAATAAAGCCGCTTTTTCCCGGAGGAACTGTAAAAGAATGTCTTGTGAAATGGTTTATGGCATTAGCGTCCCCAGTTTTTGCGCTTATTACCTGTTTTCTCCCATTATTATCCACCCAATGATAATTCACATCACCTACTGCAGTTGTGATCTGCCTTTCTCGGTGTCCTCGGTTAAAGAAATCATCCCCCAAATCAACATCTCTTGGGTCATGTGGGTAATGTTCAATAATCTTCTCTGGTATGATAGGGGATTTTTTTTGCACTGCTGTATGATGGTACGTATAAAATTTTTCATTATTGCCCCTATAATAAACTCTGTGCAGCCCATTAGAAGCAGCGGAACTGCAGACTACAACGCCATCTATGGAATCATCAAAAATTGGAACTCTGTGCTTAAATTGGGGGTGAATCATTTCCCTGACATTTAAGGGAGAGCTTCTTTCTATTGCAATTAACAGATCAGAATTAGGAGCGTTTTTACCTTCAATCACTTCCATTATGTAGTCTGGAGGTATCTTATGGATTCTACCAAAATCTGCTGGTGTAGTTTTGATCCTGTTCAATTGCGCCAATAATACAGACCCATAGCCTGCTGCTAATGGCAAGTTTCCCGGTATTACAATCCCATAAGGCACAATTACCCCAGTTGAAGGTGTTGTATACATTTGTCCCATTTTGTATTGTCAAGCAGTAGTATTTTGTTTTTTATAAATGTTTCAGAAAAATTTGAATATAGATGACCTACTTCTCCCCCACAAGTATTATGCTCTTAACATCAATGAAACAGTCGCCATTCACAATTTTCAAGTTATAGGCCTTTTTGAATGTTTCAGAGCCAGTTACATGCATCTCGAATATTTTGTCCTGTTTTTTCGCGGATAAGCCGCTGTTTTCCAGCCAATTCTTGATGCTGAAGTTTCTCATCATGTGCACAATTGATTTTATGTTCTTAAAGCCGGAATTTTTCATCAGTTTTATCAGATCCTCTTCCAAAAAAGTCAATCTTTTTTCTTTCAGCCTGAATATCTCAATGTAATCCTTTTTGACTTCCGGAGATGGTGGAATCCCCTCTGATAGGATCATTATTCCCTTATTTTTCAGAATCCTGCAGCATTCATCCATGGCTTTTTGGGTGTCTTCCATGATATGGTGGAAAACCTGCCTTGCAGTAATTTTGTCAAAAACCCCATCATAAAATAATCTGTCCCTGATGTCCCTTTTAATGAAATATTTGTTGTCTTTCCAGTTGCTGTGCTCAAGCATTTCCTGCGATTTATCCATGCCTATCACTTCTCTCACCAAAGGCGCAATGGAATGGGCTATGATTCCTGTCCCTGTGCCAACATCGAGCACAATATCTTTCCTGCTAAAATTGCCTGAGGAGACAAATGCATTAAGGTAGGGCTTGTCTGTAACCCACTGTAGGTTGTTATACCTTTTTGACCTTATCTTCCAAAATTCTTCTTCGTCCATTTTTATCTTTTGAGCAAACGATAGTTTAAAAACCTTTCACCGAAAAGCATAAATATCATAACTTTGAAAAAAGCTCATCAGCCAGCTTCAAATCTTTTTCAAAATCTATATCTACAAACTTTGCTTTTACTATATCGCAGGTATAAATTTTTGTTCCCCTGCCAATCAGCGACCCAATTGCATCAATAAACTGGGCATTGATATCCTTTTTTGCAATCCTTTCAACCTCTTCCACAAATAATTCAGCCCCATTTTTTGAAAATTTGGCAATTCCTATAAACTCTGCATTCGCCTTACCGATGCCCATTTTACCTATTTTAGTTACAAGGCTGCCCATTTCATTCACTTTTTCTGCTTCTTCCCTTATGCCGTCTTTTTTTATTGCCAGGCAGATATCATGCTTGTCCTGCAATAGATTCCTGAGTATGCTCATATCGAACACCAAATCTGAATAGAGCATGATAAACCCGTCCTTTAACTCCCATCTTGCAACCCACAGCGTCATCAGCATTCCGGAAACCGAATAGAACGGATTGAATAAAACCTTTACCCTCTTTCCTTTCGCAAAATCCTCAATTTTAGGTGACAAATGACCTGTTGCAACAACTACCTCTTTCACTCCAGACTTAGCTAATGTGTCCAGCTGCATTTCCAGAATAGTCTTATTTTTTATCTTTAATAAGCATTGAGGAATGTCTTTAGTCAAAGGCAACAGCCTGGTCGCCTTTCCAGCAGCCAAAATTATTGCTTTCATGCTATTATTTCAACCCGCACTATTTTTTTCCTTATGTACGCGCTGAACCTGTCAATGATTGTGACCATGGTAATCATTATTATTAAAATAGTCAGGACTTCCCTGCTTTTGAAAAGCCTCATGCTGGTTATCAGCTCCATGCCTATCCCTCCAGCCCCGACCAGGCCTAGGACAGTGGCAGCTCTGAAATTATTTTCAAGGTAGTATAAGCTGTAGTTGACAAACAACGGCTTGACTTCTGGAAAAATGCCCCTTATCACAGTCTGCACTTTATTGGCACCAGTGGAAACAATCGCTTTGATGACTTCAGGGTTGACAGTTTCAATTGCCTCGGAAAAGTACCTTCCCAATGCCCCGGTCACATGCGCTGCCAGCGCTAAAACACCCGGAAAAGGGCCCAAGCCTACCATTGATACAAAAATTAATCCCCATATTATCTCATTTATTCCTCTAAGAGCGTCGAATATTGTCCTTACGCTGTGATAGATTATTTTATTCGGCATCACATTTCTAGCCCCTAAAAAGGACAAGGGAAATGCTATAAGCGCCCCGAGGCTTGAGCCGACAATTGCCATCTGCAGGGTCTCGATTGCTTTCGATATGAACCTTCCAAGGTTTGTTAAATCCGGAGGAAACATCCTTCCAACAAAATCAACCACATAAGGAAAGCCCTTGATGAAGTTCGAGGGGCTTGTATCTGTGCCGTTTAAAGCCCAGTAATAAATAAGGACAACTGCTATCCAAATCAGGTACCTCTTATATTTTTTAAGCGATTTTATTTTTTTCAGCTTCATATCAAAACCCCAGCTTGCCGTACATGTACCAGTCCCTTGTTTTTCCATATATATCGACGGTATTTTTTTCATCCAGCTCATCCGGATTGCCATCAAACACTATTTTTCCGTCCTTAAGCCCTATGATCCTTGTTGCATATTTTTTAACAAAATCCAGGAAGTGCAAGCTTGTAACTAAGGTAATCCCTTCTTCAACGCATATGTTCTTCAATAGGTCCATAACCTCCCTCATTAGTTTCGGGTCAAGCGAGGAAACAGGCTCATCAGCCAAAAAGATTTTTGGCTTTTGCGATAATGCTCTTGCAATCGCAACCCTCTGTTTCTCGCCGCCGCTTAAGTTTACAACTCTTTCACGCATATAACTTTCCAAACCTACCCTTCTTATGCTGTCCTGTACAATTTCATAGTCTTCCTTTGAAAATCTGCTGAGAATTGTCCTCAATGTGCTCGTATAGCACAGCCTTCCATTGATGACATTGGTTAATATGGTTTCCCTTTCAAGCAAATTAAACTGCTGAAAGATCATCCCTATATTGCTTCTTATCCTTTCGGTTTCCTTAATGGGGCATTTTAGGATTTCCTTTCCGTCTATGTAAATCTTGCCTGAATCAGGCTCAACAAGCCTGTTGATGCATTTAAGCAATGTGGATTTGCCGGAGCCGCTGGAGCCAATCAGCACCACCCTTTCACCTTTTTTTATGTGCAGACTTAAGTTGCTGATAGCGTCTTCGCTTCTGTTCTTATACCTATGAGTAAGGTTTTTTATTCTTATCATTTTTATGGATTAGACTAAAGCCTCATGTCTTCGAAGCTTCTGGACGGGTCACATCCATCCCCAATATTTTTGCAGTGTCCCTGATTATATCATAATCGCTGTCCTTAACTTCCTGATATTTTGCTATGTCCCCCCATCCGCTGACTTTGTGTATTGTCTGCTCGTCCATTGTTGTCAGCGCGTCCTTTATTCTTTTTTTGAAGGCATCAGGCAAATCTCCCCTGACTGCTATCGGAGAGCCCGGAATAGGCGGAGATGTGAATATAATCTTATTTATTTTAGGGTCTATTTCCCCTGCTGCTACCATCCTTTCATAGCTGTTGTCCGAGTCAGCCCCAGCATCCACTTTTTTATTCGCAATTGCCAACTCGACTGCATTATGCGTTCCTGAATAGTATACTGTCTTGAGGTCTTTATCTGGATTTATACCGTTTTCTAACAGCATTTTCCTTGGAATCAAGTTTCCCGATGTTGAAGCAGGGTCCACAAAAGCAAAATTTTTGCCTTTCAAGTCCGCTATGCTCTTTATGCCGCTGTCAGCCCTTGCCACGATTATGCTGTGATAATCCGATTTTCCATCAGACCTTCTGACTCCATTCACAATCGCTTCTGCTCCGGCGAAATTTACAGCTATCACGTAGGAAAAAGGCCCGAACCATGCCATATCGATGTGCTTGGCCCTCATGGCTTCGATAGCGGCTGTGTAGTCTGATGTTACCTTAATTTCAACCTGCATTCCTAGTTTTTCAGATAAATATTCTTTGATAGGCTCGTAATCCCTTAGCATCTCTTCAGCATCGTCAGCCGGTATAAGGCCCATCCTCAAAATCTTGGGTTCCTGTGTTTGTGCGGCTGCTTTTTCTGAGATCTTGTCTTGTGTAGTGTTATCCTTTGCCTGGCAACCAGCCAAAACTAATAGGATTCCAATAAATATTGCGAAATACTTTTTTTTCATGATGCTCACCATCGCTTTGGGATGAAGATTCATATAAAAACATTTCACCGAAAGCCTTAAATATAATCAATTTAGGTTTTGAGCTGATACTAAGGTGTTTCTCCGCCTATTCTCAAGAAATCCTGCACGGTGTCAAATTCTTTCCAGCCTTTCTGTATCGTAACGCAATGAATATCTTCGCCTCTGTCAATCATCTCCTGGAAAATATCTGTCATGTAAGATTTTTGCCATTCTTTTGCATTTTGGTAAGGCTCATCTTTCCTTAATTTTTTGTTCAGCCTGTCAAAATGCCCCAGGAATATCTTTATACCTTTTGGAGTAAATTTCCATAAGCCTATGAATTCTCCCTGCTTGTCTTTAGGCACATCATCAGTAAATATGTGCTTTCCTATTTTCAGCATTTTTTTATTCCCGTCCATGATGACATTTTCTGCCTCTGAAATCGGATGATTTGTCCTTCCTTCATAATAATCCTGCCAGTCTGTATCCACAATGGCTGCGATGTCATGCTTGTCTTTTAGCAAAGCCTTGACAACGATGTCATTATACCATATGTCAGAATAAGTTGCAACTATCTCTTCCTTATTTTTTGACGCTTCCTCAAGCTTTGGCCTAGCGCACATTAAAGAGTGCAGTATATTGTTGTTCCAGAAATCCTCATTTTCAAAATATGTTATGCCTGGGAAACCAATTTTCTCTCCTTTCCAGCCTCTAATGACTGAAATGTCATTAATGCCGTTTGCCCTGAACAATTCCATTGTGTTCTGGATAATTGGCTTGCCGTCTATCTTCAGCATGCATTTCGGCAGGTTATCTGTCAATGGCCTTAGCCGTTTTGCTGGACCGGCTGCAATGATTATGGCTTTCATGAATACCCTCAATAAAGCTTTTTGGCTTGGCTGATTTTAAATTCCTTTAAAAACATCCTTGGTTGCCTTGACCCACTCCCCATTCCTGATCTTTTCTTCCTCTGGCATCTTCTGCCAATCTGCTAATCCATGCAGGCCAGTGAGCTTTGCAAATTCTTTCCTGAAATCATATTTTTTATGCGGCAAGCCTTCTGTATGGAATACCCATTTATTGCCGTTTTCCTCCAGGTAAAAATAAGAGTTTTCCTTTTCATAAATATTCTTGATTTCAAACATATCATCCACCTTCATGGATTTTAAATAATTGAATGCATGCTTTATGCTTTCCAGCTCATGGAATTCTGACTTGCTTGGGACAAAATGTATATGCGCATGTTTTACGCTTTGGCTGTAAATGCCATGCTCGTATATGATTGGTCTTGAGAAAAGAGAAGTTATTTTGTCTGTAATCCTCTCTTTCAGGCTTAGGAATTCTTCATGCAAAAATCCAGGCAGCTCGGCAAAGCATATTATATGCTTTTTCGTTATCAGCATCACATGGCCTGGCGAGAGGATACCCACGCCAACTTTCACAAAAAAGTTCTCTGATTCCCATAAGATGTCTTCCTTTATAGATTCGTAATTACAGAATATGCACTTATCTTCTTTCATAATGCTGACACTTCTTTTAAGCCTTTTATAATCTCATTGTCCAGCCTGTTGAGAAATTCCATCTCTCTGTCAACCCTCAGGTATTTTGTCGTGCCTAAATAAGTCAAAAATTCCCTTATGGAAAAATCGATAACCTCGTAATTGATGAATGGCCTTCCCATTTCCCCCAATTTTATAATGAGCGCTTTAATCATAGCCTCAGGATTTAATTTTTTATCAAGCATCTTGTCTTTCAGAAGCCTTCTTTGCACAATCAACGGAAAATCCTTTAACTCAAACTTTGTGCCCCATGCCTTGCTATTCATGATTTTTTCCCTAAAGCTGAAAATGAATTCCTTGTTTTGCAGCTTTTCATTGAATTCAAAATAGTCCGAGCTGTCCCAAAATTCCCATTTTCCTGAACACGCTGACGAGTGGGGCAAAAAGAACTGCACCGGGGCGGCATATGCATTGAAGTAGATGCAACTGATGTAGCTTAAAGCAGCCTCTATCCTATTCTGCCCAAACTTTTTTTGTCCCTTGTAGCCTATATGCCCGCAAAGCTCGCTAAAAAGTCCTATGGACCTCTCCTCATCTCTTTTTAGGTGGGCAAAAAAAAATGATTTCCTTGGAATATACGGCTTATTGCCTGTGAATATGCTGATTGACGAGTCTAAAATCTGCGGCATCATGTGCAAACTGTTTGTATACACCTTTATTTGGCCGATATTCGGTATGAAAGCATAAATAGAATTATTAATGTCGCAATCGCAAGCCTCCAATATTTTTGCGCTTAAGATCCCTTTTGTTAATTCGTCCATTTTCGGCATTATCCAATCCTGAAAAGAAGGGGAATCTTTAAAGTCATTCCTGAACGTATTCGGCTCCAAGAGCCATGCATATTTCCGCTTTCTTCAATTCCTTGCCGAGGTATGCTGCATGGTCCAAAACCCTGAACCAGCTCTTTTTATGCTCCTCGCTGTGCTTGAATATTGCAGCATAGACATCTTGGGCCCTTTTCCCTCTGAATTCCTTGAGAATAGTATGGCTGTAATCGCAGATTGCCACTCCTATCTCATGCGTGTCCCAGTAAATCCTTATCAGAGTGTAGCAGCCGTCATCATTCCTGTGGTCCTTGTAGTCATCATACGGCTTTGCCCTTATGACTTCAAAATCATCTGCAACTTTTTTGTCCTTTATCCAAACAGGCCTGTCTATTGCCATGCTTATCTGGATTCAAGCTATCTTTATATATTTTTGTTTTTGGATGATATCACACTTTTTATTATCTTGTTTCATAAATAAGTGTGCCTGTCTTTTTGTGTTCATAGGCAACTTTGTAGTTTTTAGACCTGATTAGCCCAATCTTTTCATCTGTCAGCACAGACCTCACATCAAGCTTGAAGCCTTGGTTAATCCACACATAATCTGCTTTTTTTAGATTTTCTTCTGTTGCATAAATGGAAGTTCTTTCCAGATTGTAGGGGATGCACTGCCCTTCGGCTATGAAAATTGCCTCAGGATTTGTGTTATGCCTTGCCCAATCAAAATCTTCCTTGTAGATATTCCATGAATCTGAAGCATATTTTATTTTGACAAATTCAGCAAGCACAAATCCAATGATAACAGCAGTTAGAAGAAAAATAGCCATTTTTCTAAAAAGTCTGTTTTTTATCATCTTCTCAAACCCGGATGCCCAAAACAAGGCAAATGCCGGCAAAGCAGGCAAAAGCATCCTTGAAACAGAAAAACCGACATTTGCTGCATACATAAAGAAAAGAATAAGGTAGGACAAGACTAATATTATCCCAATATCATAATTCTTATAAGATTTCCTGATATTCTTGAAATTTAAAATTCCAACAATAAATGGAAGTGAGAAGATAAAAGTGCCAGCCATCCAGATAAAGAAAAGAATCTCGAAATAAGGCAAATTAACCATGGCTAAAGCCCTGTAATTTCCATCAGGCACGCCAAAAATGCCCATATATGTGAATACATACAGGTCAGGGTCTATGATATTGTTCAGGTTTAGGCTGGAAAATGATCTTGACTCATAGCCGTTGAAGGCGAAGTTCAGGAATGGCCAGATTGGATTGCCGAGCAAAACCCAGTTCCTCAAGAGCCAAGGGGATGCGATTAATAAAGATAATCCAATGACTATTGCGGCATTCTTGTAGAATCTATTTTTTCCTTGCTTCTTGTATAAGATAAAAACCAGGACCGGCAATACGAATGCCCCATTGTATTTTGTCAGTATTGAGAGGCCTGCTGCAATTCCTGATAAAGCAATCTTTCCGCTTACCATGAAGTATATGCTCAATACAACAAAAAACGTCAGCGTACTTTCCACATAGCTGAATATGCTGTAGTCGAGGAATATCGGAATTGAAGCTAAAAACACTGTCGAATAGAAAGCAATTTTGGAATTAAACAGTTTCCTGATTGTCAAAAAGGAAAAAATCAATGCCAATACGCTGAAGACCGGAGAAACAAATTTGGCTGCGAAATCAGCAAAATCACTGCTTATGAGATTGGATAAAGAATAAACTCCTGCAGCAATCATATGATACAAAGGCGGGCTCCAGAACGGCTCTTCCCTTCCCAAAGGCTCGAACAATGGAATCTTCTGGCTTTTCCCGATATATTTTCCGACAGATGCGTGCCAGCAGCCGTCTCCTGAAACATGATAGGCAGAAGCCAGTGAAAAAACAATTATTGAGAATAGAATTATTATAAAAACAGAATACCTTGTGTGTTTTTCAAGTTTGCTTAACTTGTCGATTAGGTTCATTTTAGCAATCTGATAATTGTGTCTGCAAATCCTTTGACATCATTCTTTTTCACCAAGAATCCATTTTTTATTATTTCAGGATGCGAGCAGACATCAAAAGCCACGACTTTTTTTCCGCAGGCTTGTGCTTCAGCAGCAGGCAAATTAAAGCCTTCCCATAAAGAAGCTGTAATATATAAGTCACAGGCAGCGTAATAGAAAGGCAATTCGTTGTCTTCTATAAAATCCCTGAAAATCACTTTATTGTTTGCGGAATCTTTCAGTTGCCTGAAATAGCTTGGAAATGTCGGTTTTCCTACAATCAACAATCTTGCATTTGGCATTTCTCGATTTACAATGCCAAATATCTTGAGGAGCGTATGGACGTTCTTATGCGGCGACAGCCTCCCTACAAATAAAAGCAGTTTTTCATTTTCTTTTATTTTCAGCATCTTTCTTATTTTTCTGCCATCAAGATTTTTCCTGAATTTTTTATTGTCAATTTTATTGTAAATCACTTTGCTGTCCAAGCCAGTTTCCTTTTTTAATTCAGACTGCATAAATTTGCTTATTGAAATAGATTCGTCCACATTTCTTAATGATGCCTTGTTGAAGAAAGAGAATAATCCCAAATAGATTTTTTCGAAAATATTGCTGAACAATTCACCATAACCTATGCCATGGTTGTAATAAATATATTTGACATTAAACTTGCTTTTTGCCTTGCTTGCAATCCAGTTCATGGGATAGAAATGAGAAATAACCATATCATAATCTTTCAATTCTCTAGCTGTATCATTAATCTTTTTTGAATCGATAAAGAAAAAAAGCCTGTACAGCCTCTGGAGGAAAAGGCTCTTTGGCATTCCAATAACCTTGAGTGAGAAATTCTTTGGCTTCAAGTCTGCTTCGAGCGCAAAAACAGTCACTTTGTTCCCTTTTCCTGCGAATTCCTGGGCCTGCTGCTCGGCAACCCTGTCAATCCCGCTGAAATGGGAGAATGTCGGAGTTAAAATCGCTATTTTCATGTTTCTTGATGTATTTTGTTTATTTTTTATTTGATATTGGCTTTATTGTTTTTTCGTTAATGTTCCAATTTGATTGAATTATTTTGATTGCATAAAATTTAATCCGTGCTTCGCACACATTCTTGCGCTCAGCCTCGCCTATTCATATCATTCCAAATATATTTTGAATCTTTAGTTTCAAAACCATGAAATACGCCCCGAATAGCTGGGGAATTCCGAGCTTTGATTTTCCTTTTGTCCTGTCAACAAAGGTTATCGGAATCTCTTTTATCTTGAATCCTTTCAGATGCGCTTTGAACAAGACTTCCTGCACTATGGAAGGGCCTTTGGAGCTCAGCTTTTCAGGATTTATGCCTTCTAATGTTTCTCTTTTGAAGCACCTGAAGCCCGAGTTGCAGTCTTTAACTTTCAATCCAAGCATCATCCTTATGTAAAGATTTGCCCCAAAAGTTATGAGCTTCCTGAAGGCGCTCCTTCCAATCTCCTTGCCTTCTTTAATCCTTCGTGAGCCTAAAACCAAGTCAGCATTTTCAAGCTCTTTCAGCATCAATGGGATATACTTTGGATTATGCGAGAAATCGGCATCCATCTCTACAACAGCATCTGCTTTATGCTTCAGACAGTATATGAAGCCGTCCCTGCCGGCTGCCCCCCTTCCTTTGTCTTCTTTTCTTAATAAGAGATTGACATTCTTGTTTTTTTTGGTGATTTTATCCACTATTCCCGATGTCCCGTCAGGAGAATTATCATCAACAACAACAATATACAAGTCCTTTATTTTTAATTTTAGAATTTCATCTATTAAATTCCTGATGTTTTCTTTTTCATTATATGTAGGAATCATGACAAAGGTTTTCATTATTATTGAAATGCAGCATCACTTTATAAATATGTTTTTATTGTTGCTATATGGAAAATAACAGGGAAAGGTTTAAAAATAGTATATACATTATTTACTAATTGGGGGTAAAATGAGAAGATTAGTAGTTTGTATATTTAGAATAATCTTCCTATTAGGTTTGGCTATACAGGTTTCTGCAAGCGGGATTGGGTTTATTAATGATACAACACCGCCCAATATTGCAATTATCAATCCGTTAAATGGCTCAACAATAACCGTAATTTCAACTTGGTTGAATGTTACAACCAATGAAGTAGCCTCTTGCGCATATAGTCAATATAAATGTCCAACAAATGAACCAATGCTTTCTTGCGAAATAGATCCTGTAACAAACATTTCCACAAACAATGGAACTTTTCATTTTAACGAAATAAGCTTACAAAGCGGCTATACTTACGGTATCGATCTGAATTGTGTTAATAATTTTAGTAATATTAATACCAAATCAGTTACTTTTTTTGTTGCTTTTCCTCAATTTCCTAATGCGAGTGGTGGAGGCGGTGGTGGAAGTAGTAACTGCATTACCCCAACTGACGGAATGTCTATAACACAAAATACTAATTTTTGTTCTGGCACTTATAATTTGCCAAATGGAATTACAATTGGTGCTGATAACATTGTTCTGGATTGCAATGGAGCGGTTATTCAGCAAAATAGACCACCAATTCTTAATCCTATAAGTGATAAAGAAGTTGAAGAAAACGACATGCTTCAATTTATTGTTAATGCTTCAGACCCTCATGGTGACATAACAACAATTACTGCTATTGGATTGCCAAGCGGAGCAACATTTGATGGTTACACATTCAGTTGGGCACCTAATTATGATCAAGCAGGAACTTACTGGGTTGTTTTTGAGGCAACAGATGGGTTAATGACAGATTCAGAAAAAATTAAAATTACTGTCATTAATGTGAACAGACCACCTGTTATAATCAATATAACACCACGAGAAGGAGTTGAGGAGGAAGTAGAAATTAACGAAACCGAAGAAATTCTGATTGAAGAAATGGTGGTTAAGGCACCAAGTGGAATCGGAATTAACGTGTACAACAAAAATAATGTAACAATAAAAAATTGTAGATTAATAAACTCACAAATTGGGATTTTCCTGCATTCTGCCTCTGATAATCGTATTGATAACAATATGATTAGTAATATGACTGAGTTTGGAATTTATACTGAAATGTCAAGTAATAATAATTTAATTTTAAACAATTTAATCTACAATAATAGCGGTGCCGGAATCTATTTACTACAATCTAAAAATAATGCAGTTTTAAATAATACTATAATAAACCAATCTTTTGGGACGTCTAATGGTATAGGAATAACTCTTGGTTTTTCTGATAATAATATAATAGAAAACAATATTTTGGAAGGTCATAACAATGAAGAAATTTTCTTGTTGTATTCTTCAAATACTTCGATTAAAAATAATTTTATTCAAGACAATCAAAATGTTGGGCTTTATATTAAATCCTCTAATTATAGTATAATCAATAACAATATAATAAATTTTAACAATGTTGGATTATTAGTAGGGTCTACTGGTGATTCCGCTGGTGATGTATCTTTCTCTAATTTTATTTTTAACAATACTTTTAGATTTAATAATATTAAATCAATGGCAGTCGATACGTTTTCTGTGAAAAATGGCATAACTACCTTGCAAGCTTTTAATAACTCAATTTGGGCCAACGATATTTATGGAACTGGAATTGAAGATTTTAATTCATCATATAACATTTATTGTGTTAATAACGAAGGAAATAATTATTTTGATGGAGCTACTGGGCCTGTTTGTCCGCCAGACCGAACTCCATCTAAAATAACAATTGAAGCTCCACTTAACAATACATTGCATAAGATGTCTAATATTGATTTCAGATGGTCAGCGAATGAAACAGATTTGGAGTGGTGTGGTTTCAGTCTTGATGGAGGCCAACTTGACAAAAGCATATATGATACGGATGGAGATTACTCCACCGGTTTCTCATTTCAAGCAGGGTCATATATATCAATTATATGGAATGGTAGCAATTTTTATTTGGTTGACCAAGGAAGCAGGACAATTGAAGAGTTTACAGCACAAGGGACTAACACTGGAAAGAGTCTTGATTTAAGCAAAATTGGGATACATCCTGCAGGTATAGCGTGGAATGGCAGTTCATTTTTTGTGATTAGCCGGCAGAGTGATGCAGTATTTGAAATTAATTCAAAAGTGAATTATACCGGTTTCAATTTTCCTATCCAAGAAACACCAGACGCAGAAGGCATTACCTTTAAGGATGGCTCATTTTATATAGTAGAATTTATTGGAAACAAAGTGTATGAGTATGATTCCAAAGGTCAGAGTAAAGGACTTAAATTTATTGCGGATGAAGCGGACAAATTCGCAGATGCGATTACTTATATCGATGACCACTTCTATGTGCTTAATGGTGGAACTGATACAGTTTATGAGTATAATTCAACTGGAAACTATACTGGATTTAACTTTAAAGTAGGGTCACGGCGAGCCAGTGCTGGCATGACATGGAACGGTAGTTCCTTCTTCATATTGGAATATGCCAATAAGGTGTCCGAGTTTAAACCATTTTTGGAAAAATTGTGGAACGTAGAAGATGGCCCTCATAATCTTGTAGTTTATTGTAATGATACAGAAGGAAATGTAGGACAGAGTGATGTTATTTATTTTGAAGTAGATAGTATACCCCTAAAAACTACAATAGTAAATCCACAAAACGGTTTAATAACAAATAAAGACTCAATTTTATTGAATACAACCACAAATAAAAAGGCTTTTTGTTATTATCAGGGTAAAGCATGTCCCGGAAATATCCCTCAACCTGCCGAGTGTGATGAATTCGTTCGAAATTACATTGGTCCGATTGGTACTATTTCTGACACACTAGTTGAAGGACAAACAAAGACTTACATAATTGATGGCAAAGATTTCCAAACAACGCTAGTTTTCGTTGATTCAGATGAAGCACAATTCGTAATAAACGGTCAAACTAGCAGAAAGTTAAAAGAAAATGCTACAGAAAAGCTTGCAGATGGAGCCGTAATCAAGGTTTCAAATATATTATACCAAGATAATGCTGGAGGCATACATTCAGCAACATTTTCCTTGAATGCTACCTTAGTAAGCAAAAATATACACGCGGAGATTATTCCGAATCTAAAAGATACATTTAGTTATGATTTTATAGTAGAATGCGAAGATGAATTTGGAAATTCGAATTCAAGCAATGTCACATTCCTAGTAGACCATAGTTCTCCAATAATAAATGTAACTTATCCTATTTTTAATTCTACAATCAAAAATAACTTTACGTGGATTAACTTAACCACCAACGAATTAAGTTTCTGCTATTTAATTGACTCTTATAACTATGACATAGATGATTTAACTCCTCCACAACCCTTTGGTGAAAGCCCTACTGGTTCTGTTGATGTTCCTTGTTTTGGAGTCGGTTTAGAGTTTTTTACAGACGAGAGGTCGGAGTGTAAAGGAAATATTGATGAAGACCAAGATTATGAAGATATGCCACTTTCATTTAATAGACTCCAATTCAATTCTACGACCTATCAGCATAGATACAGATATTTCCAACCATCTGAAATTGGAAATTATTCAGTTTTTGTAAAATGTAAAGATATGGCTGGAAACACTATGCCTGAAAGCTATAGCTGGGATTTTGAAGTCAAATCCTTGCCTCAAAGTGGCGGTTGCAGTAGTGGAGGTGGAGGAGGCGGAAGAATTCCAGGGAATATGACTTTTGAACATGAATTTTTTTACAATAATCTAAATGATTACAATGTTTATTGGTATAAGTTTGAATGTCAAGATCAAGTTTCCAACACTAATAATATTTGGACAACTTTTTCAATAATAATGGATAGTGATGAAGATAATGTAGCTGATAAAAAGGATAACTGCAAATATGATGTAAATCCAGATCAATCAGATGCAGACAAAGACAATCTTGGTGACATTTGTGACATTGATGATGACAATGACGGCATTGACGACGTTGAAGACATGCTATTGGGAAATTCAAGTTTTGTAAACACTTCTTCAATAAACCCTGTTATTGAAATAGAAGGTTCTACTGATTTAAACAAAAAGTTTGATGGAGAAAATTCAATTAGAATTTACAAT
>CAZMBY010000008.1:0-34215 GCA_964564925.1 uncultured Methanosarcinales archaeon | reverse complement strand
TTGCTCTTTTTTTAGCCTCTTCTTTATAAATAGAATATCCTGTTCGTTTATTCATTATATGCCCCTCACATTTTCTTTAGCAATTTTTTTACCTAATTCAGTTATTTGATAAAGTCTTCCTCTCTTTTCATTATCATTTAAGCATATAATCAATTTATTATCTTTCAAGTCCTTTAAAAAATTACTGACATGGTTAAGCCTAAGTTTGGTTTTTTCTGCAATTTCAGAGGGAGTTAAATAATTAATATCGACTAGACTTAATAATATTTTTTTCCTATATCCGGAATTTTTAACAATACTAATCCCCTTTATCATCTGTTTCTCCATATAGTGCTGTAAAGCACATAGTTATATATAAATAGCCACATATAACACACAAACTAAACACTAACTACTATATAAAGTTTGTGGTAATGTGGGCTATTTTTAAATAAAGAGCCAAAAATCCTATCTTTATGCGCTACTCACGGCAGGAAATCTTCCCGGAAATCGGAAAAAAAGGGCAGCAGAAGCTTGGAAAAATCATTGTTGCAGTTTTAGGATTAGGTGCACTCGGTTCAGTATCGGCTGAGTTATTGGCAAGAGCAGGCAGTGGAAAATTAATCTTAATTGATAGGGACACAGTAGAATTATCAAATCTTCAAAGGCAGTCATTGTTTGATGAAACTGACATTGGAAGGCCAAAAGCATTGGCAGCTTATGAAAAACTAAGAAAAATAAATTCAGAAGTAAAAATAGAATTTATCATTGATGACCTAAATTTTGAGAATATCGGCAAATATTTTAGCTTTAAAAACCTAAATTTGATTTTAGACTGCACCGATAATTTAGCAACAAGGTTCCTGATAAATGATTTCTCAGTCAAAAATAAAGTGCCGTTCATTTACGCTTCAGCTGTCGGCAGCAAAGGCTATGTTTTTGGCATAGTCCCGGGCAAAACAGCATGCTTAAGATGTTTTTTGAAAGAAGCCAGTAATTTGGAAAGTTGCGAGACTGCCGGAGTTTTAAATACAATTACGCATTTGATCTCTTCAATTCAGGTAAACGAAGCATTCAAGATATTATTGAATAAAAATTACGAGAAGAATCTTCTCTTTTTCGACATTTGGAAGAACGAATTGACAAAGATACTAATCAATAAAAACAAAAACTGCGTTTGCTGCGCCAAGAATAATTTTGAATTTTTGTATGGGAAAAAATCAACAAAAGCAATAAAATTGTGCGGCAGCAACATGTATCAAATAAAAACTCACCCATTAAACGACAAACAATTCAATAATTTGAAAAATAAATTAAGAAAAATCGGAAGAATCATTGATTTTGATTACTGCATGAACTTTGACGATAAAATGACCATTTTTCAGGACGGAAGAGCTTTGATAAAGGCAAAGGACGAGAAAGAGGCAATATCTTTGTACTCTAAGTTTGCGGGGAACTGATTTATTTAACAATTCTTACTTGGAAACTTTTTTCTATTTCTTTTATTCGGCCAAAATCATTGTCTTTGGTTACTAGGCTAAACCCCCTGTTTATGCATATACTGGCTATTAGGATATCAACAGCTCCTGCCTGTTTTCCTAATTGATAAAGTCTCCTTGATAGTTCTATAGCTTTTAGGAAGTCTTGTTCATTTGGATAGACAATCTCTGTAATATAATCCAAGCACTTTGGATATTCCACCACTGTAAAGATAGTTGCTATTCCAGTTTCTTTTTCGATGGCAAGGCTTGTGTCAATAATTTCAGTCGTTTTTTTTCACTCTCCTTAATTTTATTATAACCCTCTACCCATTTGCTATCTGGAATTTCCCTTAGTGCTCTTTGAGTCTCAGGACTCAGCCTTTTCATAAGCTCTTTCCCGCTTATAACCCCTCCCAATTGGGATAACTGCTGCTTAATCCCTTCCCTGGCAGCTTCGCTCCATTTTATTTGCGGATGCTTCTTAATCTCTTGATACAAGTCGTCAGGTATGCTTAGTGTTATATGTGCCATATGTATTTTATGTATCTTATGTATTTATAAATTTTTTGGTTTTAAACTTGAGTGTATGGCAAAGGATGAAAAAGAGGCAAAGTCATTGTATTCAAAGTTTGTCGGAAATTGAGATATTTTTGATAATTTCTGATTTAATCCTAAATTCAGCATTCCCTGCAACTATTGATTATGCCTTTTATCACAGAGGCAGACTTCTTCAACTGCTTCCTCTCAAGAGAATTCAAAGGAACAACAATCTGCTCCTTTATCCCATTCCTGTTAACAACGCAAGGCACGCTGATGCAGACATCGCTTATCCCGTGATAGCTCTTGAGATAAGTTGACAATGCAAGGACATTATTCTTATCGGACAAAATTGACCTTACAATCTTTGCTATTCCAAGCCCTATTGCATAATAAGTTGCCCCTTTCTTTGCAATGACTTCATAGGCTGCATTCTTAGTCTTCTGGAAGACTTTGTCAAGCGCTTTTTTGTTGTATTTCCTGAAATTCCTGAGGCTCACTCCTGCAATGTTTGCAGCGCTCCAGACTGGAAAAGAAGAATCACCATGCTCTCCAAGTATATAGGCGTGAATGCTATCGGGGCTGACCTCAAAGTATTCTCCAAGCATATACCGAAACCTTGCAGTGTCAAGTATTGTTCCGGAGCCGAAAACCCTGCTGCTTGGGAATCTTGAGTATTTCAATGTCAGATAAGTCAGCACATCGAGAGGATTAGCCACGACAAGAATTATGCAGTCTTTGTTGTTTTTCACAATCTTCGGCACAGTCTCCTTGAGTATTGCAGAATTCTTTCTTACCAGATCAAGCCTTGTTTCACCGGGCTTTTGATGCGCGCCTGCGCACAAGACAACAATTTCAGCGCCCTTGCACAGCTTGTAGTCGCTACCGAAAGAAATCTTCGTGTCTGACCTGAACTGCATTCCATGGCTCAAGTCCATTGCCTCTCCCTCGGCTTTTTCCCTGTTGACATCAATCAATGCAATTTCAGAGGCAGCCCCATCCAATAGCAAGGCATAAGCGGCTGTGCTGCCGACATATCCTGCCCCTATGATGGCGACTTTGCCGGATTTTTCAGCTCTTTTTTTGCTTGGCATAGAAATCAATGAATATCAGCCAATCTTTAAGTATAAAAACATTATTATTTTATTTAAGAAAGAAATGCAAACCATTAAAAAATATTCATATTTACAATGAAATATGGCAATGCAAACAGCACAGTATTCTTCGAGATTAGTCAAAATAAACGGACGTGGAATCGGATTTGAACTTGGCTTTTATCCTTGTGCTGAGCATGAGTGGGGAATTCCCGCAATTTTGAAGGCTTTTGGTGTAACCTTTCCAGTCGAAGGTAACTCATATGAATCTCAAAGAATCAAAAAATTACCTGAAGGTTTACATTTTGGAAATCATGGCAATGATTACTACGCAATTTATGACGCTGATGTGGATGAATCATGGAGCATAAGTGAGCAAGGAAGAGTTGTATATAGGCCCGCCACAAAAGAAGAGAGAGATAAAAAAATAAATTTATTGCTTGAAAGACAGTTTGCAATGCCTGAAAGGGGTACTAGTCTAGTTACCGCTTGGGACAGGGGATCATTTGGATTAAGGGTGAGGGGAGAAGAGAATAGCGCGGTGTTGAATGCTTTAGAAGAAGCATTTTTAACCAATGATGTTGTTATTGATAGAGCATCCAGCCTGACTTCAAGATTCGGAATCTTGATTTACTCCCGCATTCCGGAAGAGGTTAGAAGCAGTTATAAGAAAAGAAGCTAATAGGGTATCTTCATTCATTGTTCACAATTCTTTCTGATCAACAGGAATATGTATCAGCTCTATGCCCAGCCTTTTCGCAACGTCAAATATCCTCTCGTCCCTGTAGAATTCCCCGTAATATATCTTCTTTACTCCTGTGTTTGCGAGCATCTTGAAGCAGCTCCAGCAGGGGCTTGCGGTGATGAAGACTTCGCCTCCTTCCAGCCTCACTCCATTCTTTGCAGCCTGAAGAATCGCATTGGTCTCTGCATGTATGGTTGCAACGCAATGCCCGTCTTCCATCAGATGGCCGACTTCATCGCAATGCGGCATCCCCCTTATGCTCCCGTTGTATCCCGTTGAAAGGATTGTCCTGTCCCTCACGATGACAGCGCCGACATGTTTCCTGTCGCAGGTGCTCCTGGTAGCTGATTCCTTCGCAATGTTCATGAAATACTGCTCCCAGCTCACTCTTGTCATTTTGTTCAAATATTAATTTTAGTTACGCATTCAGGAGCGTCATCCCTAATTTGCCTGAATACTGAACCGTCATAATCAAAGGCATCATCGATTGTGCCGTCAGTTGGTTTGTTATCAAGAAGCAACTTCTTTGCTTTCTTGTCCGTGACTGCAAAAGGCTTCACTTCAAGTTCACCCCTGCACACCTTGTAATATGCGGCGTGGGTAACCTCACCATTAATGCCAAAAAATACCGTTGCGCCATAATTGGTCATAGATTTATTTACCCATAACTCCATATATAATTTTCTATGTTCGGATAGATAGGGCATTACATCCCCCACCTTATATTCCGGTACTGTTGGGCTTCCACATCCTATTCCCAATGCCGTCAATGCGGCAACTGCAAAATGCCTTGTATTCATTTTAATTTGTCCTTAAGCTGATTAGTAATTTTTCAATCTTTACATGCAACTCTTCCAAAGTCCCATGATTTACAATGACTTTATCAGCCATCCCCAGCGTCTTGTCAAGCTGCTGATTCGTGTCGCTTTTTAAATTTTCTCTTTCCTCCTGTGCCTTGAATTCTTCAAGAGTTTTTGCGTCTCCAACCCTGTTTCGCTTTAGCAGCCTCTCAAACCTCAGTTTGGCTGGTGCTTCAATCCCAACCAAGACAAACCCCTTGTTTTTTCTCAGTTCCTTGACTTCAAAAGGGCTTCTAATGCTGTCAATTGCAAAGTTAAGATTTTTATTTTTGCTTAATTCATTCCTAATTTTCCTGTTAATCTGCTCTGCAAGATAATTTGGCTTGAATTTTTGCCTTAGCTCATTTCCCAGCTTAATCAAATTTTCCCTTGAATGATCCATTCCTCTATTAGTTGCTTCATCCCTTATCACATCAGAAAGAGAGTAATACACAAATCCTTTCAGCTTTAGGCAGTTGGCAGCCTCGCCTTTGCCTGCAGCGTTTTTTCCGGTTAAGCCGATGATCATTTCTTCTGCAGCTTCTCCAGTTCCTCTTCAAACCTAACTATATCCTCAAATTCCCTGTAGACAGAAGCAAACCTTATGTAAGCCACCTTGTCAAGGGCCTTGAGCTTTTTCATTACAATCTCCCCTATAATCTTGCTATCGACTTCAACCGAATCCCTTTTCCTCAAGTCAGATTCCACTTCATCAACAAGCTTTTCAATCTTGTCAAGGCTTATCGGCCTTTTTTCGCAGGCCTTCAAAATCCCATTCAGGACTTTCTGCCTTTCAAACCTCTCTCTCTTGCCTTCCTTCTTCACAACAACAATTTCTGCTTCCTCGACCCTTTCATAAGTCGTGAACCTTTTGTTGCACTTCAGGCATTCTCTTCTTCTCCTTGTTGCTTCAAGGTTCTCAGTTTCCCTTGTATCGATGACTTGGGTCTCTTCAAAATTACAGTAAGGGCATTTCATAACTAATATTATTCATGGATTTTATATAAATTTTTGTATTGGTTCAAGCAATTAAAATCCATAACTTTTTAAAATAGGCCAAGAAGTCAAATCAAAATGGAAACCAAGAAAATAAGCGTTGGAGGCCAAGCCGTTATCGAAGGAGTGATGATAAGAGGACCGAAAAGATATGTTGTTGCTGTGAGAAAAGGCTCAAAGATCGTTTTAAAAAAAGGGGATATCCCATTAAAAAGATACTCTTTCCTCAAGCTGCCTTTTGTGAGAGGATTTGTAAACTTGGCTGACATGATGGTGATAGGCATCAAGTCATTGATGTGGTCAGCAGAGCAGACAAATGAGGAAGAGAAGCTTGGAAAGAATGAGCTGGCCTGGACGCTCTTGATTTCGGTTGGATTTGTCATACTTTTCTTCATTGCACTTCCTTATTTCGTGACATCATTCATCGGAATTGCTGAATTGGAAAAGCCTTTGCTGTTCAACCTTGTAGACGGGGCAATAAGGATACTTCTTTTCCTGGCATATCTATTTGGGATTTCAATCATGAAAGACGTTAAAATCATATTCCAGTACCATGGCGCCGAGCACAAGGCAATACACTGCTACGAGAATGGACAGAAGATTACAGAATCAAATGTCAGAAAATTCACAACACTTCATCCAAGATGCGGAACTTCATTTTTGCTCATAGTTTTCATAGTTAGCATACTTGTCTTCTCAATACTTCCGTCAATATTCTTATTTTATTATCCAGATTTCTCAAGCCTCAATGCTTGGTATCGGAGGGGCATCTTGTTTCCAGTAAGAATCTTGCTTATACCAATCATTGCAGGCATATCATATGAGATACTTAAGTTGAGCGACAAATACCAGAAGAATCCAATTTTCAAAATTGTCACGGTTCCGGGGCTTGCACTTCAGAAAATCACAACAAAAGAGCCTAATGCCAAGCAAGTCGAAGTTGCAATATTCTCCCTTAATGAATTGCTAAAAATGGAAAAACAAAAATAAAAAAGAAATATAAAAAGAATTTACCTTCTCTTTCTCTTCCTTCCGCCCCGAGCCATTTTCGCAGCAGAGACGTCTCCATGCTTGTCTATAAAATACAAGTACCCTGACTTTTTCTTGACGCCGGCTTTTGCCACAACTTCGATTTTGGCTTTGCCTTTCTTTCTGCCCCCTCTGGACATCTTGGCCCTGGCTACATTACCCTTTTTATCCACAAAATAAAGGTAGCCTTGCTGTTTCTTTACACCAACTTTTGCTACTTTTTCTGCCATTTTGGATGTACCTCCTCTGTTTTTTATTATTTTAAGACGATATCAAACAACCCCCGTCTTAACTGTCGAATACAAAATCGAGCATGTATTTAAAGGTTTCGAAATTTTTTGAATTCTTAAGCAGGAAAAATCAGGACCTTTCGACGATTTCGCAGAATTAAAATCTATGGCAGCTCATCTATCTTCTTCAGGTAATCCTTGATTCTGGAAGTAATGGTCGACAATAAAAACTTCTCTATCTTTTCTTCAAAAATCTCATGCAAATGGTCGAACTCGTTAATCCGGTACGCGTTAAGCCTCTTTTCAACAACCAGCAAATCTTTCAATCTTTTTAACTGCCTCCTTATGTTGGAAGACGCAATGCCCAGCATTGGCAGCCTTAGATTTTTCCTATCCTCAATGACATGGGTGCAAATCTCATCACTGGTCAGATTTTTCTGCCCTTTCTTTGCTTTTATCAGCACATTCAGTATGTCAACAATTACATCCCTGGAGTCGCCGGGCTGCAGCAATCCAATAGAGAGGCATGCTTTTCTTATCAATTCCCTTTCACTTAAATTTGCAGGCTTTTCATATCTGCGCAAAGTGATTTCCGCCAAAGGGACATCTTTTGAGATGGTTCTCTGCTTTGCCATTCCAATCTTCAAGAAATGATTAGTATATATAAGTTTTGATTAATCTAATTCTTAGCAATTTACCGAAGAGCCTTCAATTTTTGTCAAAATAGATTTCAAATTCCTTGCCCTTTACATTCTCTTTGCTGATATAAGCGTGTTTTTTGCTGGGCTCGAGCTCAGAAACCCTGAACTGCGATGCGCCGACCTTTTCCTTTATCACCATATCCCATTCTTTGAGCATTCCATTCAGTTCATGGTCGGTCTTGATGAATAGCGATATGCTGTCTGATTTCTTCAGGCCGGATTTTTTTCTTAATGCCTGGACTCTCCTCATTATCTCGCGTGCATAGCCTTCTGCTTCCAGTTCGTCGGTCATTTCCCTATTCAGGTAGACAAAGCCGTTTTTGAAAGAGCCTTCTTCATAAGGCATTGGAACATCTCTTGTTACTATCAAATGCTCTTTCAGGATTTCAACAGCCCCATTGTCGATTTTCATTGAATATTTGCCTTTTTCCTGCACATGCCTTAAAACAGTTTCAGGGCTGTCAATGGTAAGCTGCGCAATTATCTTTGGGACTTTGTCGCCGAACAAAGGGCCAAGCTTCGCATAATCCGCCTTGATCCTGACCCTGATATTTGGCAATGATTCCATTATCTTGATTTCCTTGACGTTGATTTGTTTCCTGATTATATCTTTCAGGTTTTGGACTGATTTTGATGTTTCACTATCCTTTGTCGCGATTACAATCTCTTTCAACGGCCATCTTATGCCGAGGTTTATTTTTTCCCTGACAGCAAGTGAGCTCTGCACAATTTCGCTGATTGCAGACATATCCTTCTCAAGCCCTTCATCAATCATCTCATTGCTGCACTCCGGCCATTTGAACAAGTGAATGCTTTCCTTATCCAATTTGAATTCAGATTTCAGGTTTTGATACATGATCTCTGTAATGAAAGGGGCTATAGGCGCAAATAGTTTCAGCGATTCAATGAGCACGCTCCAGACTGAATGGAAAACAACTTTCTTTTCGTCGTCGCTTCCCATTGTTGCCTTGTCCCTTGTAAGCTGGATATAATTCCTGCTCAGCTCAAGGAACAGCTCTTCAATCACCCATGGCGCTTCATTGAGCCTGTAGCCATCAAATATCTCTGTTGTTTTTTTTATTGTTGAATGGAGCTTTGAAAAAATATACTTTTCTTCCTTCTCAAGCTTGTGCTTTTCCAGGCCCAGGTCTTTCGGGCTGACCTTGAGGTTCTTTGCCATCTCGGCAGCGTATTTGTGCAGGTTCCATAGCACCATCAGATTCTTGTGCTTGACTTTCATGTCGTCAAAATTGTAATTGATGTCCACTCCCGGAGAAGTGCCCCCTATCATGTAGTGCCTCAATGTATCTGCTCCGTATTCCATAATCACCTCCTGGGGCAGAATATAATTGCCAAGAGACTTGCTCATCTTCCTCCCCTGGGAATCATTTATGAAGCCGTGCATGTACACGGACTTGAATGAAGCATTATTCATTGCAATCATTGAAGCCACAAACAGAAGATTAAACCATCCCCTGATCTGGTCAATGCCTTCCAGGATGAAATCAGCAGGATAAAGCTTTTCAAACAGATCTTTCTTTCTTGGAAAATCAAGGCAATTCCACGAAGCAGAGCCCGCATCAATCCACACGTCGAGTATGTCGGGAATCCTCTCTTTCATCCCGCCACAACCGCATTTTATCTTGACTTCGTCAATCCAGGGCTTGTGCAGGTCTTCTGGGATATGGCCTGCAAGCTTCTTCAGCTCGTCAGCAGATTCAATGACAACAAAGTCCTTGCATTTCCTGCATTTCCATACAGGCAATGGAGTTCCCCAATACCTTTGCCTTGTAATCCCGTTGTCCCTCAAGTTAGCAAGCCAGTTGTCAAAATTCCTTGATCCTGCAAAATCAGGGACCCATCTTATATTCTTGTTTAATTCCCTCATCCTGTCCTTCAAGTCCTCTATTTTGAAGAACCATTGGGATGTTGTTCTATAAATAACAGGATTTTTGCAGCGCCAGCAATGGGCATAATCATGCTCGACTTTTGTCTCTGCAGCAAGAAAGCCTTTCTCATTGATCATCTCAGTTATTCTTTTGTCGTCTTTCTTTGCTGACAATCCTTTAAAAATGCCGTCATCATCAAATGCGCCCCTCTCGCTCAAAGTGTTGAAAGGCGGAATGTTGTTCCTGTGGCCTATCTCATAATCTTCTGGGCCGCACCCTGGAGCCATATGCACCAATCCAGAGCCTTGGCTGATATCCACATATTCCTCGCTCAGAACAACAGTATGGACATTCGGATGCTTCTTTTTTAGCTCGCTGAATTGGCTAATATCATCTTCAAATGGGTGAACATATTCCACTCCTAAGAGTTCCTTTCCTTTGAACTCCTCAATTATTTCTGCTTTCTTTTCTGTTATTTCGCTTATGCTTTCCACCAATTCCTTTGCAACAACCCAAGTCTCATCGCCAAATTTTGCTTTAACGTAATCAATATTAGGGTTAGCCATCACTCCCAGGTTGAATGGAATTGTCCATGGCGTTGTGGTCCATATCAGTAGGAATTCCTTTTCCTTGTTCTTGATGGGAAATTTCACAAAAATAGAATTATCTGTTACCTGTTCATATTCAAGCTCGTGCTTCGCCAAAGCAGTCGCGCATGAAGCGCACCAATGCATTGTCTTCTCTCCTTCGTAAAGCCTTTTATTTTCGAAGGCTTTCTTGATCAGCCACCACTCGCCTTCAATGTATGTGTTTTGGATGCTTTGGTAAGGGTTACTGAAGTCCATCCAAACTCCTATTCTCTTGAAATCCTCGTTCATGGAGAGCATGTTGGTTATTGCAAATTCCCTGCACGCATTCACGAAATTGGCTATGCCATAATTTGGGATTTCATCCTTGTGCTTCAATCCAAGGTTTTTTTCCACAGCCTGCTCAGTGGGAAGGCCGTGCATGTCATAGCCTGCCCTGTCCCAGACGTCAAAGCCTTTCATTCTCTTATACCTCAAGACACAGTCTTTAAGGGACTTGTTCCATGCTGTTCCCAAATGAACTTTTCCAGATGTGTAAGGCGGCCCGTCCAGGAAATAGAATTTCTGCTTTCCCCTGTTCATTTCCTTTGCTTTTTCGTGTATATTCCTCTTTTTCCAGAATTCCAAAATTTCAAGCTCCTGCTTTGTGGGATCATAGCTGAGTATCATATATAAAAAGCAAAAATGAGGATTATTTAAATTTTTGTAGAAATAAGTTTAAGCTATTCAGTTTTCTGTTGTTAACTATTATCTTGTTGCGAAACTTCTATATAAGCCAATAGACTACTTTATTAATTTAATTCCTTTTAAATTCTTGTTAGATGATTTTTCAAAAAAACCCAGCAAGCTTTGTCTGCTCCTTTATCTCTAGCAAATCTTCCTTCTTGTACCCAAGCACGTTGAATATTCTCTCGACAGCAGGAATGACCTGGTTGTTGATGTAGTAATCCGAATCATAATCTCCTTCCTTGACTTCTTCAGGAAGCTTTGCCCTATTCCTGATTATGTCATTTCCTTGGGTTACAACATATTTTATCATCGTGCCTGGGGCCACATTCCTGCCAAGATTTTTGAGGCGCTGCGCAACAGCAACATGGGGGCCTTTTGAAGAATAATCAAGGATCTCTTTTTGAAGCTGGGTGTGAATGATAACCTGTTCAATGGGAACTTTCTTATCCTTTAAGTCAGCTACCACTCCTTTGACATACTCAAGGGCCTTCTTTGTGTCATTCTCTTTCAGAACAATTTCAAGCAGTTTCTCCTGCACATCTTTTGCAATAAATGACCAGTTCCTTCTCACAGTCTCGAAACCCTTGATCTTCAAGGTTCCGGATTCTGATAGCAAAGCGTATTTTTTCTTGGCCCCGAACGGGCCTATCTTAGCTGAAACAAATATACCGGCAGGGTAAAATCCCTCATAATCCAGCTCCATGAGGCCCGGCAGTTCGACATTTATGGATTCTGCAAAGACTCCGGCATCCTTTTTTGTTTTGCCTTCCAGAGTCAGGAATACGCTATCTGTATCGCTGTATAGGACTGTGAATCCCTCCTTTTGCGCGCTGCTGATGACCTTATGGATGTAGAAGCGCCCCCACGCAGTTATGCTTTTTGCACATTCTATAGAATACCATCTTGCACCAAAAAAGCCCAAATAGCCGTAGAATGAATTTGCAAGCAGCTTGAGGCTGTTTTGCCTCGCATCGAGAAATGTGAATTTTTCAGCATTCTCTTCCCTTATTATTTCCTTGATGCGCATTCTTCTTGTAATCAAATCCTCTATCAAAACAGGGATAAACCCTTTTCTTTTGGTGCAAAACCAGTGCTCTTCATTCTCTTCAGGAGCCATTTTTGCCGTTTCCCTGCAGCACGAGCAGTCTATTGTGTCAAGGCCTATATTATGCGAGCTTAGGATTGTCGGGTACAGGCTTCTGAAATCAAATACAGCGATGTCCTTGTAGAACCCGGGCCTGGGCTCGTACACAAATGCGCCTTCATAAGTGTTTAGCCTTCTCCGCAGGACTTCACCATGGTCTGGCTTGTTAGGGGCAATCTCATTGAATTGTGGCGCCTGCTTCATGACGTACCATTCAACAAGCTGCGAGAAACCCATCCTGTTGACATCATAAATTGGGATGCCTACAATCTTTACCAGCTCAATGATGGTAGGCAGCATCTTGACTGCAAGATTATAGGTCAAAGCCGAGTCGTTAAGGTTGTACTCACAGAATTTTTCAAGGCCTTCATGATTATTATCCCAAACGTCCGGGAGGCTCTTCAAAGAAACATCATGCTTTTTTTCACCGAGCAATTCAGAGGCAACTGCATTCAAGTTATAGGAGTAAGTCTCCAAAGTGCCCCCTATAATTTTTTTAATGAACTTGAATATGTCCAGATGCGTCAAGCCGTTTATTGCGACTGTAGTTTCCCTGGCATTTTTGACGCGCAATTCAGAAAAATCAAACCCCAAATCGAGTTTTATCTTGTACTTGTCAGCTCTTGTCTTTATGTAAGGCAGGTCAAAGCCGTCAGAAAAGTAGCCTGTCAGGATGTCAGGCTTGAAGTTTTCTATAGTTTCTTTGAATTTTTCAATAAGCTCCGCTTCACTCTTGACAAATTCAATGTAATCGATTTCTGTCCTGAAACCTTTCCAAACAAAAACTTTTTTCAGCCCTTCCCCATATAAAGACAGCATTATGATTGGGTTTTTGTCAGCATCAATCGCAAAATCAAACGGGCTGTAAGTCTCAATGTCAAAGGCCAAAACTCTCGGGTTGTGGAGCGTATCGCTGCTAGACTGCTTTATGCTTTCAGCATCAAAAACAGGAACCCTTGATTTTTGGCTTACATAATTGCCTACAGCTTCATGCAAAATCAATGGAGTGATGCTCTTGTCTATCAGGTACCTTCTCACAAAAGGTATGTCGAACTCATGGGTTGACTCGACATTCTCCCACATCTTTACCACATTCTGAATTGAGGGAACACTGCCTGGGAGATTTGTATAGACTTTAATAGCAACAACTTCTTTGCCCAAGAATTTCTTAGATACCGTCTCTGTTTTTGTAACAAATGAAGGCTCGTTTTCATTTTCTACCCTAATCCTTTCAATCTTGTCGCTTATGTTATGGCTGTCCTTCGGAATTACATAGAAATAAGGCTCAAAATTTCTGTCAAGTATGCATATTCTTTTGCCGTCGTATGCCTTCCCATACAAATTTATAACTGCCTTCCCTTCAACCACTTTATATGTTGCATCCAATGGAAAGAACTGCACTTTTTCTGCCATATTGCCAAGAGTGACCTGTAAATATATAAAATTGTTGGTATAAATGAACGGAAAGAAACATTTTTAAAATGCTAATTCTTTCACAATGCAAATGCAAAAGGGGGTGGCACTTTTATTATTGGCACTATTGGCAATTCCATTAGCTTATCCCATCCCGATTAAAGAGCTTATAGCAAAATTTGACTTTTCAGCTTCTTCTGCTCAAATGAATATATCAAGCTATGCTGATTTTATGATAGACAAAAACGGAAACAGCATAAACGACACTTTGGTTCTTGATTTGACGACGCAAAATACAAATGGAAATTTTATTTTCGTCATTAATCTTCATGATAAAAATGGTGATGTAGTCAACGAGACTAATAAGACGTTGAATGCTGGAGAAAACAGGATAAACATCACTTTCAACTCTATCCTTCTGGCCCAGTCGCAATTCTCTTACTCAATAAAAATATATAACTCGAGCCGAAGCCTGAAATACAGAAAGGACAACATTTTGACGCAAAACTACAGCGGCTATGAGGAAGGATTCAAAATCGTCGGCTTGCAGGACGAAAGGATTGGCAAAGAATTGAGGCTGAATGTGACGCTTAACTCATCTTTAAACGGCACATTTGAAGCTTTAGTTTTCCTATCCTACAACGATTCAGCGATATTCTTGAAAGAGAACAAGACCGTAGCGGATTCAAGCCACGACTTGATCTTCAATTTTGGCAGCGAGATGCTAAAAAGAACGCATCATACCGGCAATTTTAATGTTTATTCAATAAAAATCGGCCCTAAGCTGATAAAGACAAATTATGCAACTAAGTTTTATGACTACAGGGACTTTGCCTCAACATCTTATCTATCGGGCTTTGGCGATAGCGGCATCGACACAGATAATGACGGCAAGTTTGATTTCTTGCGAATCAGCGCAAATGCCGAGATTGCCGATGAAGGGTATTACACATTCATACTTGCCTTGTATGACCTGTCCGACAATCTGATAGATATAATTAACAAATCTCAATACCTTCCTTCAGGAACCAGCACTATCCCTTTTGACATTAACGGCTCCAGAATTTACAATAGAAGGCTTGATGGGACGATTGCTGTTAAAGTTGTAGAGATGTATGACAATGAAACATTAGCTGATAAAATTGAAGATGCTTACTTCACCAAGAATTATAAGTTCAACGATTTTGAAGGATTCAACCTTCCAGACCTGACTATTGGCATTTTAACATCTGATGGCTATCATTACGGGATTAACAATGCCACGGCAAACATCACCTTGAAAAATGCAGGGGATAAGCACGCATTCAATGTTTTTACGGACATTTTTGACAATAGCACCTTTTCTCAACTCAAGATACTGAATATTCTGAAGAGCGAGTCTGAAATAGTGTACAGTTATGAGTTTATCAACATTTCAGACTTTGAAATTGTTGCTATTGCTGACCTGCAGAATTTTGTTGAGGAATTCAATGAAAGCAATAATGCTGCTAGAACTAAAATAGTGCTCAACAAAAAGCCATCATTAGACCCTATTGAAAATATAACCATCAAGGAAACAGAGAAAATAATGATAAACATTTCAGCATCAGACGAGAATGGTGATACTCTTGCCTATTCAATAAACTCCTCGAAATTTTTAAATAATTTGAGCGTGTTTGAATGGACCACCACCAACAATGACAGCGGAGAATACACTTTTGCTGCAACAGCTTCAGATGGTTTTTTGAATGACTCCAAAACCTTTAGAATTGTGATACTTGACGCTTTAGATAATGACATTGACAATGACGGCATTAATGATACCCTTGACAACTTAATAGGCAACGCAGTGTCAATAAACACTTCCATGGGTAATCTTGTGGTGCTCGTGAATGGATCAAGCAATTTATCCAAAATTTTCAGCTCAAATCTCAGCGTCAGATTCCTGGAAGGCAGTGTTCCTCTCATGGACTTCCCGTATGATTTCTCGAAACACAGGCTAAACCTGACTAATATCACGATTAACAGGCAGCTGCCTGGAGAGAAAGGCTCGATGATGGTGAGAGGGTTGAAGATGCCGGACAAGACGCTTAAGTCGATGTATGTCGACAGGGCCAATTCCTCCTTGAACAGCGTGTGCGTAAAAGATGACCAAATAAAAAGCATAAGCGATATAAGCAAGAAATGCAACTTGAAGGGAGAAAAGAAGGTGAAATGCAACGGCAAGAAATATTCAACTTTCCGATGCACTTATGATGCTGTAGCAAACAGGTACAAGGTTTATAACTTGAAGCATTCTGGTGCCGTGCAGATACTTGTCAAATAGAGTTCTGTAGATTATATACCTACAAATACAATTTTCTTGAGATGACTTTCAGCGGAGAAGCAATGATTCTCTAGCAGGATAGCAACTTTGAAAAGGGATAAAACAAAAAAAAGCTTTGGAGCGTGCCTCAGAAAGAAAATTGGAGAAGGAAGGTAGTGATTGTTTGGGAAAAAACTAAAGTGAATTGAAGTTTGAGAAAGAATTAACCAGTCAAAATACGGAAAAGTGCAAATGGGTGGAAATCAATAGCCTTTTTCGGATTAGTTACATTTAAAAATTTGGATATATCCCACCAATTTTATGAAAGACATTACTGATGCTTTTATGAAGAGACAGGAGGAAGAGCTTGAGGTTTTTACTATAGTAGAAGGTGCCCTAAAGCTGATTATTGATGGCAGGGAACTAATTATGCCACGCAAAGTCTTAGACGCATTAGAAAAAAATCAAAGGTATTACCAGCTCAGCAATATTAGAGATGTTGAAGAAAATTACGGAATTCTCGAGCGCAATAAGTTCATTCCGTATACATTTTTAAGATGGGTTTATGAAAACAGACAATTACTTTTATCTCAGGGAAGAAGACCTGAAGAAGATAGGCCAAGCCATTTAACGTTTGCAGGGGAATTAGAAAAATCAATCGCCAATGCTTCGCAAGAAGGCCTCGTTTCAGAAGCTAAAAGGCAAGCAAGAGGTATAAAAAAGAGTTTTGATCATATTTATGAGTTAATCTGCCCTGAAAATGCATCTTCTCATTTCAAAATTCCCCTATCGCTTGGTTTTATGGATAATGTATATATTGATGATGTCAGGTTTGTGAGGAAAAAATTCCCAGAAGATATTGAATTTGTTGTACTTGATTCCGATAGAAGGTCTATGAATGGAGTTTTGGTTTTTACAAGGGGTGCAGAGGACTTAGAGTCAAAGAAAAGGCAACTTACGCTTGCTCTTTCAGGAAATGGAACGCCTGTAGATATATCTTTTTATGCACTTCCAGAAAGGACTAAGATTATAAGGGATGGTGTGTACATTAGGAGAGGCAAAAAACTTCATGTTGAAGATATTAGGGAAAGACATGGTTTTGAAGAGCCGATTGAGCCGCCTTATACTAGATTCTCGCACCCAATTTTTCAATTATTATAAGATTGATTATCTTGACTTAATTAGAAATTAAAGGTAATAGACATCAACAGCCCTTTCAGAAGACTTTTCAAGATGTGGTTCCAATTGCCGATTTCGTGGAGATGTGTTAAGGCTTATCCCTTCAAAACCGCCACCATTGACCATGTCATGCATCATGCCTGGAACGCCTGAAAGCAGCAACCCAATTACGGCAGTGCCCAATATATTTGTTGCACTTAGAATATATTCAACTGGAATTCCTTTTCTCATCATAGAATAATAAGCTGCTCCTTCAAGCCCGGCAATAACAGAGGCAGCAATTTTTTCAAGCGGCGATGTTTCTTTATCTCCAAGTTTAGAAAGTAAAACGGGAATTCCTATCGGAGCAACATGGATTGCTGCCGTTCCGTCAACAGCCCCAATGATTATTTGTTGTCCTTTTGACAAAGGTTTTCCAAAGCCATCTGTATATTTCATTAAATTACACCTAACACTTACTGATAATCCTAATTGATTTATAATATTTTTGATATATAGTTACCCAACAATAAATTTTTTGGCAATTTAATCAGACTTACCTAAACTATTAGCTTGACCATCTTGCTCATTAAGCCTTAATTCAAGGCCAACTCTTTTAGGCGGGGCAGCAGGACCCTTTGGCTTTTTTTCCCTTAAGCCCAAAACATCCATTTTATACCTCAACTGCCTGAAAGACATTTTTAGCTTTCGCGCAGCCTCTGTCTGAACTCCATTAGAAGCTTCAAGTGCATCTTTGATAAGCCTTATTTCGGCTTCCATCTCTGCACGCTTCAAGACTGCAAAAGGTTGTATCCCGGAACCATCGCCTAAAACTGGATAAGTGCCTAAGCCCAACGACAGTAGTTCCGCTTCATTTTTCAATTGGTCAAGCATTTCAATTTTTCCACCACCATGGATAACTATCGATTTAATTGCCCCTTCCAATTCCCGCACATTTCCAGGCCATCTGTACCTCATGAACTCAATGTACTCACCAGGCGAAAATGGCTGGGCGGACCTTTCATACTGCTGCTGATACTTTTCCATAAAATACTTAATCAGCATTGGAATGTCTCCAACTCTTTCTCTTAAGGGTGGGATTGTCAACTTCACAGCCGACAATCTGTAGTAAAGATCTTTCCTAAATTGACCGCTTCTTACAGCGGCATACAAATCCTGGTTTGTTGCGGCGATTACCCTTACATCCACTTTTTGGGAGGAATCAGAACCCACCGGAGTTACATTGCCATCTTCGAGAACTCTCAAAAGACTAGATTGCTGTGGCACAGGCATGCTGCCAATCTCATCAAGGAATAAAGTTCCTTTATCAGCTTCACGAAATTTGCCTTTTCTGCTTGAAACTGCGCCTGTATATGACCCTTTTTCATGTCCGTAAAGCTCGCTTTCTATGAGGTCCTCTGGAATAGCTGCGCAATTAACAGTCATATGCGGACCATTGTTTCGACGGCTATGTTTATGGATTGCTTTAGAAGCCAACTCCTTTCCAACGCCAGTTTCACCAAGAATCAGGACAGTAACGTCAATTGAAGCAGTCTCATTTATTCTCTTGAAAACATCAAGCATCATTCTGGATTTGCCGACCATGCCGCAATAAGTATTTGCTTGATAATCCAAATCCAGGCCTGTCATCCTTTGGGCGTAATGATAATCAATTTTTAAAGCTTTTTATTATTTTTTCTGAACATCACAAGCCATAATTCTGGATTTTATACAACAAAGCCTTGTAACTTATTTTAAGCTTCCTTGCTGCGTCGACCCTGTTCCAATGGCATTCGTCAAGTACCTGCTTGATTACAGCTTTTTCAGCGGCAGCTGCTGCCTGTTTTCCTATTTCTTTTACACCTCTTGTCCCATCAGTACTTGCGCTGGCTTGTGGAGCAGCAACAGGATATCCCGTTGCTCGTTCAATAATATCTGTAATGTCGCGCCGGTCAGCATAGTGGACTTGCAACATTTGATTAGCTATTTCTTTTAATTCACTGAGTTTGTTAATCTTTCCAATGTCTTGCAGAATTATGCTCTTTACAGCCCCTTCCAATTCCCGCACATTTCCAGGCCATCTGTACCTCATGTACTCGATATATTCGGCGACAGAAAACGGTTCAACCTTGCGGTCATATTGGGTCTGATATTTATCCATAAAATATTTAATCAGCATTGGAATGTCTCCAATTCTCTCGCGTAAAGGAGGCAACTGTATTGTTACTGGTGATAACCTGTAATAAAGATCCTGCCTGAATGTTTCCCTCCTTATTGCCCTGTATAGGTCAACATTTGTTGCGGCAATGACTCTGACATCAACTTGAACTGGCTTGTCAGAACCGACCGGTGTTACGAGCATATCTTCCAAAACCCTTAAGAATCTTGATTGCTGCTCTAATGGCATACTGCCGATTTCATCAAGAAGTATTGTCCCTTTATCTGCTTCCTGAAACTTTCCTTTTCGTTCCCTGTGTGCGCCTGTATACGACCCTCTTTCATGTCCGTAAAGCTCGCTTTCAATTAAAGTTTCAGGGATAGCTGCAGTGTGAACAACAACAAAGGGCGCATTTCTTCGGGAACTTTTTGCGTGGATGGACTTGGAAGTCATTTCTTTGCCAGTCCCTGTTTCGCCTAGAACCAAAACATGTACATCGGCGGGAGCTATTAGGTCTATATTCCTAAATACTTCCAGCATTTGCCTTGATTTTCCAACCATTCCATTATACTGGTTTGCCTGATAATCCAGGTCAATTTCTGTCATTGCCCATAGTAATTTCAATTAATTTTTAAAGCTATTGCAACGAGTGCAGGGTTTTATTGCAACGCCGGTTAATACCCAAGAAAATAGAAATATTTTTAATTACTCCATCGTTACCCAACCCATGAAAGCACGCGAGGCGCTGGAGCAGGCTTATAGTTCCGTGGCCACAAGGGCAGGAGCTATCTTAGCAACCGGACAGGTTTCTCCGACTGAAGTAAGGCGGCTATTTAATGCCTATTATGCCGTTCTTGAAGAATCGAGGCCTATCCCGGAGTTATACATCAGATTTCAATCAGACTTTGAAGGAATAGCCACAAGACTTCGGATTAAGACAAGAGAACAAGGATTGGAGCATTTTCAAGATTTCAGAACCCTCATGGGCGTCTTAAATTATGATTCTGAAACCGGTTTACGGGGAAATGAGGCACGTTTGATTGCTAAACCTATCGAAAGGTTGCCTGTTGGAAGTACGTCTCCAAAACCACCAGAGTATTCTGGTTTTTTTATTGAGCCAAAGGTATTGGCAAAGGTAAGGCACTTGGAAGGAAAATATGTTTCTTCATCCCAAATATGCACCATTGCGGGTTATCACCCAACAACATTGTATCGTAGAATCGATGGCTCAAATATACCCAAAAAAGGGAGAAAGTATCTGCTTAATAAAGAGACTATTCCGGTAATTTTTGGAAGGAAAATAAGGGGTATAGGAAACGAACCTGCTGAAGCCGATACAATTGACGCAAAAGTTTCATCGGGAACAGGAAGGAGCCAAAACGCACAAGACATTTGGATGGCTATGCCTGCTATTATGAGAGATTTCGGCTACAAGACCAAGAACGAAGTTCATCATGTATTCTTACTTCATCCTGAATTGAAGAAAAGGGGTGAGAGGAGAGGAAAACAATACTTAATCACAGAAGGTATAAGATTAGCTCTTGAGAATCGGGGAGTAGATACTGCAGCAACATCTGTTGGAAAGGGAAATCCAACAGGAATAGTACAGCAAGACAGAGTTGGAGTGTCAAGTGCTATTCCAAATAGGCAAACAAGAGTGAATGGGGAATATGGTGACGTTTTGAGTTTTGAAGAAATGGTTTCATTTGCTGGTCAAGTTGGTGGGGACAATGGGCAATTAAGATTAATTGGTTTGCTAGAGCGCCATAATGATCTGATACAAATAGGGGAAAACAAATTTAATAAGGCAAAATTAGAAGAATTGCTTACGGGAGCAGGAGCGGAATAGGCATTATCAGGGACTCTTGCATTAACAATATATTCTCATATTTTTCACTTATTCACATATTCCTTAGATCCAACTCTAGAGACTTTTGAATGGCTTAAAAATTGAATGACTAGGCGATAAGAATAAACAAGAAAAAGAATGCTGCAAAGTTTCTGTGCAAATGAATTGTCTAAATTTTTTTCTACAGTCTTCCATGTAAACATTTTTAAAACACAAGTAACCTTCTCCTTTAAGTATTGGGGCTGTGGTGTAGCTTGGTATCATTGGCCCTTGGGGCAGCGTTTGCTTCAATATGGGTCAGACCCGTGACAGCCAAAAGCTGCGGAAATTCGAATTGTGAAATGCGATCGTGTTTCACACGCAACTCACGGCAGCCCCATAATTTACATTTAATCAGCTCAAAACAGGGCCTTCAACTTCAATTATTGGAGAAGAAGTAACAGGTTCAACAGAACTTTTATGGGGTACTGTAGTCACAGTCAAATTATTATTATTCTCATCTATCTCTGTTATATTCTTGTTTGGATCCAGCCTAAAGACCACGGGCAATTTCTTAATGCTCCCCCTAATTTTTCTTGATTCCCCCGGGTTTAATGACGATTGCGTACTGTATTGCGGCAATTTTGCTCCTGCCTTAACCTCAAATTCCCACGGCCCAGTCTCAATTGTGCCTTGGTTTGTGACAGTAATCGTATAATTATAGACTTTTAGCAATTGTGAGGGCTGGACAACTTTACTGTGAATAATGGCCAAATCAGGCTTTTTTGGAACTGGATTGATGTATCGGCCAGTCCTCTCAGCATCGTGATGGAAAGTCGGCCAGTGCATTGTGTAAGGTTTGTAAGTTGAATTTGTTTCCCAAACATAAAGGGAGCCTCTGTACTTGTAATCTTGATTGATCGGATCATAGTCGAAGTCCGAGCTTGCAACAATCTCTGTCTTAAGATTGCCATCCAAATCTGAAATGACAGGAGGAGCTTGGGCATCAACTTCTGTACCTTTTGGAAAGCTTGGCATGCTTGTTCCGCTGGATGTCCATGCATAAACGCCACCGCCTCCATAGTAATAGCTTCCTGCAGTTGTGGCAATATCTGGCTGTGAGTTGCCATCCACATCGCCAATGACAGTTGAATAATAATCAACCCAGCCTGTATATTGGGGCCAGCCCGGCATTAATTGGCCGTCGTGATGATAAACCTCTGTTTGAAAGTTTAAGTTGCTTATTGCTATCTCTAAATCCCCGTCATTATCCAGGTCCCCAAGAGATGGAGAACTCTGATAATTATATCCTTTTCCAACAGGCCAGCCTGGAAGAATCTTGCCTTCATTATCAAAAACATAAACTCCCCCATATCTCGTATCTGGGAATATGTCTGAAAAATACTCCAAGCCAATCACAATTTCATCATACCCATCATTATCCAGGTCTCCTACTGAAGGTGATGAAAAAACAATGCCCGGCATCTCAACAGGCCATCCGGAAACTAATGAGCCATCCGAGTTAAAAACAAGAATGGTAACAGTATCTACATATTCTTGCTTTACATTATCAAAGAAAGAAGAGGTTGCAACAACTGCAATTTCCAAATCAGCATCTGAATCAAAATTTCCAACAGCCGGAGTTCCGGTATACCACGCATTTGGAATATCCAAGTTCCATTGCGAAATTATTTCTCCTGCGGAATTCATTATCATAAATAGGGGCTGTTTTCCTCCATGCCCGATCAGGATTATTTCATGATTGTTGTCATTGTTCAAGTCTGCTGAAAGAATTGAAATTGCCCAGTACTTGCCCAGGAGCTTAATCGGCCAGCCAGGAACAACTTTTCCCTGATAATCGAACGCAAATAACAAAGAATGGTCAGGGTCTCCTCCGTACCACTCATCATCGTAATTATAAGCAAGAATCTCTTTCTTACCATTATTGTTCAAATCCACCACCATTGGAATATGCAAGTTACCCCCAGCCACAGGAGTTGAACCGACTGAAGCTTTCCACTTGAGTTTACCAGATGGCTTGTAAGCAAGGAGCATTGGAGGGTTTCCGCCTTTGAAAACTATAGTTTCCTGGGCACCATCATTCTCCAAATCAGCAACTACAGATTCAAGATAACCTGCCCAATAACTGCATTGCTGTGAAGGATCCCAATCACACGTAAACTTATCCCATTCAATTCTTTGCGGCCATCCTTTTTTCAAGGCAGAGTCAAGGTATACCCAGACCGCCTCTTTGTCAGATATGCCGTCATGAACAAAAGTGCCCCTTAGCAAATACCATCCTGTCCCTAACCCAGTTGTGTCCCATGTGGCGGAAGTTGGAATTTTAACCCATGGTGAATTAATATTGTTGGTTTGATACTCCAAAGAAAACTTAGTGATTTTTACCTCAGAATTATATTTCACATTAATGATGTCTCCTGCTCTGAAAATGTCGGTGTCTAATGGTGCAACAAACTGGAATTTGTCAACGAACAAATACCCATAATCAACTGACCTTGAACCATTAATCTCCTTGACTAAAAGCCTTAAAACAAATTCTCCATCCGGCAGAAGCCCGGTATTTAACGTGAAAAGGGCATTTGATGTTGGTATTTTGGCAGAGCTTGTAAGAATTTTCCAATTTGACTCTACATTTTCTTGTCCCAATGGAGCATAGCTTATGGTCCATTTTTTTAGGCTTGGCGAGCTTACAACTCCAGATATGACCCTTAAACCACCTTTAGTTGGAATCGGGTCGAGCCTTGCAATTGGGAAATTATCCTTAAGCTGAACAGCATTCAATACATCCAATCTTCCTGTGCCTCTGTCAATCGCGCTAAATCCTATGTCTTTTGCTGTATTCTTCAGCGCAATTTTAATCTGTTCCGGAGTCCATAGTGGATGAGCCTGCTTGACCAAAGCAGCTGCTCCTGCTACATGAGGTGTTGCCATTGAGGTTCCGGAAATTGAGATATGGATATCATCAAGACATTTCCTATCGGACCATGCACTGTCCCATTCAGCTGCACAGATTTTATAACCCGGGGCTGCAATATCGGGCTTCATTAAAGACTGGTCTTTCCATATTACCGGGCCTCTGGAGCTGAAATCTGCAATTTCATCCTGCTTTGTTGTTGCTCCAACTGTCAATGCTTTTCTTGCAACACCCGGGCTTCCAATCGTTCCCTGGGAATAACTGTTGCCAGCTGCAACTACAACTACAGTTCCTGAATTAACTGCATTGTCGACAGCTTGTGAAATTGGATCATCAGGGTCACCAGTGCCGCCAAGGCTCATGCTTATCACATCTGCCCTGTCAGACAGGTCTCCATCCTGGTTTGGGTCAACTGCGCGCTCAATGCCTTCAATAACCCAATCCCAATAACCCCAACCGCCATTGGTTAAAACCTTATACGCATAAATATTTGCGTCAGGAGCAACGCCTTTCAATACCCCATTACCGGCAGCAGTTGCTGCTACATGAGTTCCATGGCCATGATCATCCATTGGATCGTTGTCTTGGTTTACAATGTCGTAGCCTCCGGCTACTTTGCAATTGGTGATAGTTTCATTGTCGATAGTTCCATTATCCTCTTGAGGAACAAAGCCAGTATACAACGATAAGATTTCATTATCGCTCAATGCCTTTGCGAAGATTTTTACCTCATCAATTACTCCGTTTATTGATTCACCACCCCAATTGAATCCTCCTATAAAGCTGCTGCTGGAAAATCGAATGTTATCGAGAGGATACTCTTTTCCATCATACACATAAGAATTTGCTTCGCTTTCCTTTTGGCCATTAACATAAAGTTTTAGGCTTCTTCCATCATAAACTGAAACCACATGGTACCACTCATTTTGTTTTACTTTGGTGGTTGATTTTAATGATATGTACCCATATACACTACTATTAATTTTGTCTAAGAATTCCCCAATTGTGCCAAAAGTCCTAGAAAAGGTGTTATAGTTCAGGGTTTCCGACCAATAGAGGTTTAAAATATTTCCGACATCATAAATACTCTTTCCTTTGATGTTGACCCATGCAGACGCAGTGAATGCATTATTCTTGCTCATGAATTCTGTTAAGAAAGCCCCACCGTTTCCAACGTAGCCTCTATCAGGTCCGACATTCATAAAACTATTATTTCCATTAAAGTACAGGCCGCCCAACATTGGCTTTGCATCATATGCACTTCCGTCTGAAATATAACCAGCAAGGTCATCAACAAAAAAAGATGTTCCTCCCTTATCATCACCACCAGAAGTGATATTTTCAAAATTATAGTAAACCAATGGTTTGTTAAAATCCGGCTCTACCTTTGGAATTTGCTCAATTTTTACTTTTGCACCTTCTGAAGAGACGCTTTCCAGCGTAATCTTGTAACCATTTAGAGAATCAATAAAACTTTTTCCTACACTTAGCACAAACCCATCCCAAATATCTGCATCTGCCTTCGGGTTTAGCAAATTCGATTGCACATAAGTGAATTCTCCTTTCTCATTAAATTCTGCAATTCTAATAGTTATTCCATTAAATACAGAAGTGTTGTAATAAAGGTCTTTATCATAATCCTCATTGCTCCTTAATTCTATTGTATAGTACACATTATCTTTTCCGGAAAAGAAGCTTGTTTCAGTTTCAATTGGTAATTTGATCAATTGAATATTTCCGGATGGTTGAATCAATTCAATTGGCTTTAACAAATAAGTGCCTTTTGCTGTTGCAACAATATTTCCATCGCTTAACCATCCAATCTCTTTCTTATGTGGAGCGTTGTGATGGCCTTGGACTGCCGAACCCATTATTGTATATGGGTCGCCATATTCATAGCTAAAACATTCGTATGAGAATTGGGTGTAAAACCCGTCCGGTTTTTTACAAGAGTACAGATTACCGTGATGGACACCGAAGTTATGCCCTAATTCATGTCCTACAACGCGTAAATCATAAAAGAAATCCCAAGACATGCTGAAATTTGCTTTCTTCCCGTCAGGTAATTCCACATCCCTCATTTTGCCAATTGTGCCCAGGCCGCCATAGCATAAGCAGTATGTGCAAGGTGCAGCAACAATTATTCTTGAATAATTGCCTATATCTGCGTCATTGATCGCAGCCTTTAAAGGAGTCATAGTAATATCTTGGCACCATTCATCTTCTGATAAAACGTAAGGCCCAACAACATCTCCGTAAAGTGACGCTTTTCCAAAAGAGTTTTTGATATAGTAATCATTGGCGCTTCCGAATTGATTGCCAAAAGTCATGTTTTCAGCCTCTTCCATACTTACAGGTGGAGGAGTATCCCCAATTCCCGCTACAATTACAAGAGTCCGTTGAGGGCCAAAATTTTCTTCTGCAGGACTTCCAGGAGGTATACCCTCGATGCTTAGAGCAGTTCCACCATTCTGTACAGCCATGTAATTGTCAACGGCTATTCCCCGCACGTTAACTTTAGTTCCTGAACTTACTACAGGCAATGGGCCGGCGCCAAAAAGTTCATAGCGCTTATTTCCAGAATCCAAGTAATGTATGAATTTGCTGTAATTTTTATTGAAATCGTCCGCATGAAGTACAACTATTTTTCCGTTGAAGGTGCCTCTTTTTTCAAGCAATTGCTCTCTTTCGGACGATGTTAACATTGCCTTTATTTCGCTTGGCAAATCATTTACTAAAGCAGCCTTTCCGGGATTGGTTTTTATAAGATCTTTCAGGAGTTCTTTTCTGGTGCTTATCAAATTCTTAATCTCCTTGCTAAAAATCTGAATATCACTGCTGCACAATTTCTTGGATGCCTCTTCAATTCTTCTTGTTAGGACAATTGCATCTTTTTTTGAAGCCTGGTCAAATTGGCTTGAAAAGGCCGAGCATGAAGCTGCTCCATCAGCATTTTGTTTTCCAGATCCTCCTCCACCGCCTCCTGAACCTAATCCATCACCAAAACAACCTCCCAAATCTTCATGCGTATAATCAACTCCTGTATCAATAATTGCGATTTTAGTGCCATTGCCTGTTATCGGGTTCCCATTTGCATCCTGCAATTTCCAAACATCATTTGCGCCAACCAAAGGAACAGAATCCATAAGGACGGCTTTCACTTGCATATTTGGATACACTTTGTAGCCAGCAGCCTGTAATTTTTTTGCGTCAGCACTGCTCATACTGGCTGAAAATCCATTAAATGATTTTGAGAATTTTTTTCTTACCTCGAATGAAGAAACGATTGATTTTATGCTTTTTTCTGCCTGCTGCTGTTCATTTGAAATCAGCGCTTTTTGGTCCGCGATTTTCTGCCTTTTTGCAGCTACAAGCTGATCCACCTTTATTTTTGTGGCTCCGTCCAACTTTTTAGGCCCTTGTGCTGAAATGCTGTATCTGCTTATCTCCTGGCTCAATTCCGCGTCCTTCTCAGCGAGAGGCTTCTGTTTTAGTTTTATTATATACCCCTCATAGGATGCCAACTCGTAATTTCCCATAACTGAATTTGGCAGCTTGTTTGAATCAAACCATGGGCTGGTTCCAACAACAATTGACTCTTTTCCCGTTTTGCTTTGAAGCAGCCATTGTTTTGGAGCTGCTCCAGAATCAAAGCCTTGAGGCCTGGTTAAGCCCTGTGATGGTGATCTGTCAACAGGCGCAGAGCCATGCTCATCAGAGGCAAGACTATCGAATTGGAGTCCTCCACTATTCCTCGCCAAAGGCTGCGAAGCCCTTCCCATGAGATTATATTGGTATGAATCGCCTTGGAATTCTGAAGGATACTGCGTTAAGCCGCCAGAAAATACAAAGAATCCAAAGAATAAAACAGAAGCAGCCAGAAGTACATGCAGTGTGCTTATACCCATTCCGCCACTGTACCTTGTAATCTTTCCTACCTCTTTTAATATAATAGACAATCAAATCCTTCAAGTACACCTATTTAAACATTGTGTTTTTAGTTTTGTTGGGATTGCAAACAAAAATTAGCACATATTTGTCAGTCAATAAATATGCTTTCGTTTTTTATTGTGTTCAGAATCAGCTTAGTCTCTGTCCTTTCGACAAACTCGTAGGTCTGCAGCTTTTTCAGGAAATTGTCCATCTGCCTTCTTGTGCGGAACCTTGCCAAAATGATTGCATCAAAAGTGCCTGTTATGTCATAGACGGCAAAAACATTTGGATGAGACGCAATTTTTTTCTCAACTTCAAACAGCTTGCCTTTTGAAATCCTTACCTCAATAATAACCTCGACATCATAGCCCGCTTTTTCGTAATCAATCTTTGCTGTGTATTTTTTTATGACACTCTCTTTTTCAAGCTGCTTCAAATGGTGCATTACAGTCGCCACAGATAAATCAGCTTTCTTTGCTATCTGCCTTAAAGAAAGCCTTGAATTTTCGACTACAATGTTTAGTATTTTTTTGTCAGCGTCGCGCAGTTCCATAGCCAATACCTAACAATTGTTTATTTTATGATTAAAAAATGATTGAATTTTAAACAAATATTTAAAATTATTGGATTATTTATACGATTTGTTGAATAAAACTGGAGAAAGTTATAAAAAGAATATATTCTTTCTTTAAAAAGTGGTGGTTAAAGTCGGAGAACTTGATTTCAGGAGGATAGGCTCATTCAAGTATGGTGCAAATGGAACAGATGCAATAGGGTATTCTGATCCTCAGATGTGGTCTTCACGAATGAAGATTGGCTTGGTTGGGATAGCACCAAATGAACAAGGCGCAGATCAGATGGGGCAAGGCTTGGCAAGACTTCAAGCTTGGTTTTATTCAGTCCCTGATAGGTACACTCAGAGTTTGAAAACTGGTGAAAAGCCTGAAGCACGTCTTGAGGCGGTTCGGGCAATATCTGATTTTGGCATGCCCTTGCCTGGTAAGGCTTTTTTTATGGTTTATTTTGTTGGAGGTCGAGATGATAAGACAAATGTATATGAAATTCCCTTGTCAATTGTATTAGCTAGCGGGCATGACCCGGAGCAATTCAAGCATCATGTGTTGCTTTACTTGGCTGGAGAGCCTGCTGTTGCAGTTTCCCGTGTAAGTAAGGTAGGCTTGCCCGGGCAGTTAGCAGAAGCTGAATATTTGGCCAGACTTGATGGGATTTTAAGGAGAGAATACCAGGAGCCGTTAAGCTCATTGGCAATTTCGATTGGAGGCAATGAAGAAGGTGTTGTTATGCCTGTCATTGGCTTAACACCTAAGAAAGAGCAGGAAAGCCTAGAGGCAATTGCAAGAACTTCCCGCTGACACAACTTTTTTAAATCCCTCTTCTTTTTTTTTATTAATGAAAAAAGTGATGTGCGCTGGAACTTTTGACACAATCCATCCTGGACATTTATACTATTTTTCTGAGGCAAAGAAGCATGGAAATAAATTAATTGTGGTTGTTGCAAGAGACAGCACTTCAGAATCTTTCAAGGGCAAAAGCCCGTTGCACAATGAGAAGGAGAGGCTGGAAAATGTGAGGATGCTTGACATTGTTGATGAGGCTGTATTGGGAAATGAAGGGGACATCTTTAAGATTATAGAGGGAATCATGCCTGATGTGATTTGCCTGGGCTACGACCAAAAAGTCCTTAAGGAGGAGCTGGAAAGCGAATTAAGGAAAAGGGCTATCAAAGCTGATGTTGTCAGGATTGGCCCGTACATGCAGCACATTTACAAAAGCTCAAAAATAAGAAAATGAAAGGAATATTTTTGATTATTCTGTCTTTGATTGGGTTTGCAGTCTCATCTTACCTGTACCACTCAAAAAAACACAATAAGAAAATCTATTGTATGATCGGGAAGGATTGCGACGAAGTTGTCAAGAGCAGATATGGGACAACATTCGGCATCGAGAACACACTTGGCGGGATGCTCTACTACAGCATCATCTTCATTTATGGGGCTGCAATCGTTTTGAATCGAAATCTTTTTATAGATAATCTTGTTTACCATTCTATAGTGATTGCAAGCATTGGCTCTGTCTTGTTTTCAGTTTACTTGGCAGGCGTGCAGGCATTCGTGCTCAAAAAATGGTGTGAATACTGCATCATTTCGGCAATTGTTTCGGTTTCGATTTTGATTGTGCTGGTTTTGGTATTGTAAAAAATGACAGACATGGTCTTCAGATTAAGGGCAGTTAAAGCCACTGCGGCTGCAAGAGGAGATTTGATTAGTCCGCTTGACGGGAGTGTTTCTGCATCAAGCTTGGCTAAAGCAATTATCAATGTAGCAGAGGGCAAAACAAAATATGGCGATTTATATTCGGCTGTAGTATATGCTATAAGTCCAAGAGATACTCCTTTGAGGGCCGTATACTTGTCGCCAAGAGCTGTTGATAAACAATTACGAGCTATTGTTGAGACTGAACTTGCAAGAAGAAGGGATGGGTTGGTATTTGAAGTAGACAGTTTTGGACCTCAACCTCCTGCTATAGATATGGTATTGAGAGGAGGGGATACAGCTAGATACTCCAAGAGTGAACAAGGATGGGTAAATGCTCAATCAGGAGACGTATTAAATGGTGAACAATAACAATAAATTGAATCAGTTGAGCTTAACTTTGCTTAGAGTAGTGCTTGGAATAATATTCGCTTATCATGGCTACGTCAAGCTTTTTGTTAAAGGCGGATTTACAGGAACAAGCGGTTTCTTTGCTGTCATTGGAATACCTTTTCCTGCTTACTCTGCGCTTCTGGTTTCTGCTGCGGAATTTTTCGGCGGCTTGCTCTTGGTTATCGGCTTGCTAAGCAAATGGGCCTCGTTAGTGCTGCTCGTAGAGATGATAGTTGCATTGCTGAAAGTCCACTTGAAAGCCGGATTCTTCATAACGCAAAACAGCTATGGGTATGAATACGTACTTTTGCTCATTGCAGCCTTGATTGTCTTGCTGGTCAACGGGCCAGGCCGCATTTCTCTCGGTAAACAAGTATTCAAGAACAAGCGCTTGCATTAGCTTATTTCTTTTAATTGCAATAGGCATTACTTCAAGAATGAAGCAAACAGCCCTTTCCGCTGTTTTACCCCATGGCCTATCTTGTCTTCAATCCTGTACTTGTTGATTACGACATGGCCGCAATAATCATCCTCAAAAACTACAGACATGTCTTCCAAAATTAGTTTCTTGGAAAATAGCGGGCAGTCTGTTACAAGCGTGTCAGCATAACCTCCCTCAAATCCGATATGGAATCCGTATTTGGCAGAGTCTTTTTTCAATTGGGCAAAATTATCCTTGGTTATCCGCTTTCCAAGCCATTCTTTCAGCCCGTCAGATGCGATTTGTGTGATGAGTATCTCGTATCCGTTGTTCAGCATTTTTTCCATTACCAAGTCATGGTCTTCTCCTGAATGGCTTGCAAATGCCTCAACTTTTAAAGGCCTTAAGGCGCTTTGTATGCTCTTTAACTGAGTTTCCTGCAACCCGGTGCCTCCAAGCACAACAGCATCAACCTTCATCTCTTTTTGGTTGTTTTCAACAACATCCTTCACAATCAATGCTTCCTTTACAGGATCGGCAACTTTGCATTTGACATAAATATGCGGAATTTGCAAAATTTTTGACAGGTCTCTTGTCTGCTCTACTGTAGCAAAATGGAATAAGTAGCAATCCTTTCTTGTCGGCTTTACAGAAATCAGGTATTTTATGTTCCAGCCTTTTTCAATCGCGTGCTGGACCGCAAAGGTGCTGTCCTTGCCTCCGGAATAAAGAACTGCAACATCCATGGAAAAAAGTGTTGGCTTATTATTTATAAAACTTATGCAAAGTTTCCAATCTTCATTTTCTTTTTTTACCGCGCTTAGAATTTAGAATGCGAGCTGCAACAAGAGCATTATCATTCCCAAAGTAGCCAGGATTATCAGCTGCCAATTTAGGATGTGTTACAGTCAGGATCATCCTATGATACTCAAACGGGTTTTGTGGCGCACTGTGAGGGGGTTCAGGTTTCAGGTGGCATTCTGTTGCCACAATTTCAAGTTCTGAAGGTGAGGCTACAAAATTTGGCCTGTCCAGTTCAGGGTTTCTGCTGGTGCTTATCCCAATCAATCCATTTCTCCAATCACCATACACTATGCAACCCTCCGTATCTTTGTTTGGACCTTTAAAGAACCTTACTTGGTCACCATAATTAAGCTGGTAAAACTCTGCCATAGGCCGAAAGAATGTCATGCATAATAAGACTTTTTCCATTAAATGAAAATCCTTGATGATTCCAAATCGCTAATCAGCTTTTTTGAGTTCACGAATCTGGATGCCTTAATGCCCATCAGCTTCGCCATAAAAACAAATTCCGGAATATCGTCAAAATACAGGCAATTGAAGGGAAAAGCCTCGGATTTCCTAATGGCATTGAAGAATATCAATGGATTCGGCTTTCTCATCCCAACCTCATAAGACAAGACATAGCCGTCAAAAATATTGACAATTTTGAATTTATTTTTTATGTATTCAAAATGCAGCTCATCTGTATTAGACAACAAAACCAGCCTGAAATCACTCTTAAGTTTCTTAATCGCCTGTTCAACATCCTTATTTAAGGTGAAGATTTCACAGTAGCTTTTTTTGAACTCCTCAAAGTCCATCCTCAGGCCAATGCCTTTGGCTATTTTCCTGCAGAACTCTTTTGGGCTCAGCCTGCCAAGCTCAAAATCCCTTCTCTCTTTGGATCTCATGTAGTAATCGATTACCTGATTTGTGCCTTTGCCGCTTTTTTCCGCCCATTCCTTGTATAAGCCAGACCTATCCACATTTAAGATTACATTGCCAAGGTCAAATATGACAGTTTTAATCATCTTTAACCCTATCCATGCACCCTTTAAAAACATTTTTAAATACTTGAAAATGGATTTCAAATATGAAAGTTGCTTTGGCACAAATCAATGCGATTGTTGGCGATATCGAAGGAAACTCTGAAAGAATGATATCAGTTATAAGTAAATCAAAAGCAGACATTGTTGTTTTTCCCGAGCTTGCCATAACAGGCTACAGCCCACAGGACCTGCTTCTCAGGCATAATTTTATCGAAGAAAACATCAATGCCCTGCGGAATGTTGCGAATCAAGTCAAAAACAAGACGGCAATTGTTGGATTTGTTGAGAAAGCTTATGAAAATATTCACAACAGCGCAGCAATAATAAGAGACCAGCAGATAATTGGGATACACCGCAAGATATGCCTGCCCAATTACACCATCTTTGACGAGAAGAGGTGGTTTAAAGAAGGAACACATGCAACAACTTTTGATTTTGACGGAAAAGTTATAGGAGTTAATATCTGCGAGGACATCTGGTTTCCTGAAACAATGAAAAAGCAAAAAGACAGGGGAGCGGAACTTATAATCAACATTTCTGCTTCACCATTCAGAAAAGGAAAGATAGAAACTATTGAGAATATTTTGGGGCAAAGATGGGGAGAAACAAAGATACCAATGATCTATGTGAATCAAGTCGGAGCGCAGGACGGAATTGTCTATTACGGGCATAGCATGTATTTTAAAGGCGGGAAGCCTGTTAGGAAATGCAAAGACTTTGAAGAAGAAATTTTGATAGTTGATATTTGATTTTTAACACTCAATAATACGCTGGGAAAGAAAAAATAAAATACTCCCAAAATATCCTAAAAAATTATAGGTTTTTGGGAATTTGAAAATCAAAGATTTTAAAGTAATCCAGTTAAATCTGGGGTTTCTCATGCAAACCAGAAATGAAAAACATTTATATATCAAATAACTTCTTTTATACTCAATGGTTTTAAGACAATTAACTAAAGAACAAGTGAAAGAGGAGATAAATAAAATAATTGAAGATATCCTGAAATGAAGGAAATTAAGCTATTTCCAGGAAAACATTGTTGCGGAAAATTATTTGATATGAGAATAATGGACGCTAAAGATGATAATAATGAATCTACAGCATGGATTGTCTATGGCGTATGCAAGAAATGTAATGTTGTTATGGTAAGCAACATGTTCTTGCAGTCAGAAAAGCCTCAAATAGAGGTTGATTTTATAGTAGATTATAGCAAGAAATCCGGAAAAGGCACAAAATGGAAATAAAATGCACAAAGAAAAATCATTAATTGTCTTCCAAGACAAAAAAATAAGGAGAGTCTGGCATGATGAGGAATGGTATTTCTCAGTATCCGACATTATAGCAGTTCTTACAGATAGCAAGGACGAATTAACCTACTGGCGTAAGCTAAAGCAGAGAGAACCGCAACTCGTGACAATTTGTCACGGTTTGAAATAAGAGGTAAAAAATGGATAAAGATAAAGCATTGGTTGTTTTTCAGGATAAGAAGATTCGGAGAATTTGGTATAATAAAGAATGGTTCTTTTCTGTTGTTGATATAGTGGCAGTTTTGACTGACAGCCCCACTCCTAGGCAGTATTGGGGCAAGGTTAAGGATAGGGAGTTTA
>CAZMBY010000007.1:25424-34221 GCA_964564925.1 uncultured Methanosarcinales archaeon | reverse complement strand
ACTTATTACGAACGGACAACTATTGCTCAATAGATTTTGTCCGTGAGTATAGGTGTGTATTACCTATAAGAATCGTATGATTCCAAAATCCAGGCCTAGACAATAAATTCAAAACATTTTTAAATAGTCATGTTATCCTGTTCTATACATATAGCCCGAGTTCGGTAAGAGCGTCTTAGGGTTAGCGAATCTCTTTTCGTTAATTATCCTAAATTCTCGGCATTATCGTTAATCAATGGATAAGAGGTGAGGCATTTCGATGTGGCAATCGGAGAAATGCCGAGCACAAGAATTTGCCGAAGGCGGATTTAATAAAAACATAAAATTCAAATAAGAACCAAAAACAAAAAATGCCAGAAGAACCAAAACAGGAATTGAAGTATTTTGTGAGGGTGGCTAATACAGATTTAGACGGAAATAAGCCTTTGCAGCATGCTTTGACAAAAATAAAGGGAATCAGCTTCATGTTCTCGAATATTATTTGTAATGTAGCTGGAATTGAAAAAACAAAAAAAACAGGCTATTTGGCAGACAGTGAAGTGGCTATGATTGATTCTGTCTTGAAGGATCCCTCTAAATTTAAGGTGCCGGCATGGCTTTTCAACAGGAAAAAGGATCCAGAGGATGGGTCAGACAAGCATTTAGTCGGCTCCACTTTGGCTTTCATGCAGGATAATGATATAAAAATGATGAAAAAGATTAAGTCATACAAAGGGATCAGGCATTCATTTGGATTGCCTGTGCGCGGTCAAAGAACAAGGTCAAACTTCAGAAAAAACAAAGGAAAAGTTATGGGCGTCAAGAAAAAAGACAGCTCTAAGGCAGGAAGGGTATAAAAATGGGAGATCCAAGAAAGCAAAGGAAGAAATTTTCAAAGCCTAGCCATCCATGGCAGAAAGACAGGATTGAGGCAGAAAAAATAATTCTGAAGCAGTATGGCTTGCGAAGGAAATATGAAATCTGGAAAATGGATTCTATGCTTAAGAAGTACCTGCACAGGGCAAAAACAGTAATTGGAGAAAGAACCAAACAATCAGAGTTGGAGAAAAGGCAATTGCTGAGCAGACTTTGCCTGCTGGGGCTGTTAAAAAAAGATTCTAAGGTCGAGGATGTATTGAACCTCACATTAAAAGATATTTTGGAAAGAAGGCTTCAAACCTTGGTTTTCAGAAAACAGCTTGCCAAAACAATTTTGCAGGCAAGGCAATTCATAACGCACGAACAGGTAGCAGTTGGCAACAAGAAAATAACAATTCCTTCATACTTGGTTTCAACGGAAGAGGAACCACAAATAAAGGTTTTGCAGTTAATGCAGCCGGTAAAAGAAATGAAAGCTGAAACGGCAAAGGCTGAATAAAATGGAACAAAGACAAGCCAGATGGGGAATTGCGCATATTTATGCATCGTACAATAACACAATAATACACATTACTGACATCACTGGCACAGAAACATTGGCTGTGGGCTCAGGTGGGATGGTTGTGAAAAGTGACAGAATGGAAGGATCTCCAACTGCAGCCATGATTGCTGCCAAGAAGGCTGCTGAGATTGCCATGGATAAGGGAGTAACTGGAATCCATGTAAAAATAAAGGCGCCTGGCGGACATAATGGACCAACAAGCCCTGGACCTGGAGCTCAAGCTGCGATAAGGGCACTTTCAAGAATGGGATTGAAAATTGGGATTATCGAAGAAGTGACGCCATTGCCGCATGATGGCTGCAAGAAGAAAGGCGGCAAGAGAGGAAGAAGAGTATAAACAGGGAGGCAAAGATGGAAGTAAGAGTTTTGGATAACGACAAGGAGCATGGCAAGCTTTCTTTTTTATTAAAGGACTCTAACCCTGTTTTCACGAACACCTTAAGGAGGCTGATGATTGGTGAGGTGCCGACTATGGCCATTGAAGAGATTGAATTTTTCAGGAACAACTCAATACTTTATGATGAGATGGTTGCCCATAGGCTTGGGCTTGTGCCATTAAAAACTGACTTAAAATCATACAACTTGCCTGAAAAATGCAAATGCGAGGGCAAAGGCTGCAACAGGTGCCAGCTTAAATTGGTTCTTCGGGCCACAAAAGGCTCCGGAGTTATTTATGCCTCTGAAATAAAGAGCAAAGATCCTGCTGTCAAGCCAGTCTATGGCAATATGCCAATTGTGAAGCTTCTTAAGGGACAAACACTCGAGCTTGAGGCTACTGCTGTTTTAGGCAAAGGAAAACAGCATAGCAAGTGGAGCCCATGCCATGTATATTACAAATACAAGCCATTGATAGAGATTACAGGGGAAGTAAAAAACCCGGAAGCTGTCATAGAAGTGGACCACAACAATATATTTGAGATAAAGGACAAAAAATTGATCATAAACAAGGATAAAGTGCTTGAGTGTGATTTATCACTGGACTTTTCAGAGATAGACAAGAATGTGAAGGTAACTGCCAGCGATACAGATTTTGTTTTTTACGTTGAATCATTCGGGCAGTTAAGCTGCAGGGAGATTGTGAGTAGTGCAGTTGACATATTTGATGAGCAGCTTGATGAGTTTGTTGAAGAGCTAAAGAAAGCAAAATAAGGCTCCGCTCTCCATGCATTACGCGGGGGTGTCAGATAAAAAGGAGATTTTTTCGCTCATTATGTTTTTCCCTTGCTTTGAAAGGTCGGCTACGGTAAGCCTAAAAACATATGGCTCAAAAACCATAATTAAACCTTGCGACTTAAAGTTGTGGAGGTAATGAAAATGAATATAACCAAAAACGAAAAAACAGCAGAAATTGTAGGATTAAGTTTTGGAGATGGTAGTTTAACTAGAAGACACTCTGGTAAAAACAAGGGAAAGTTAAGATTTCAAATGAGGGGTCATATAATTGAAGACAGAGAACATTACGATAATTATGTTAAACCGTTATTTGATGAGCTTATTGGAAGAATTCCAACAACGATTTACAGAGGTAAAAAGCCTTATTATGGCATCAGCGCTGAAAGTAAAATAATTTGCAATTATCTTGTTTCCCTAGGCGTCTTTATTGGTGTAAAAAGAGAACTAAAAGTTCCAGAATGGATTTTTGAAAATAGAGATTTTATAAAAGGATTTTTAAGAGGTTATCTTGATACTGATGGTTGTATATTTTTTCAGAAAAATTATAGTACTAAAAGCAATTTCCATAAATTGATAAAAATTAATTTTGGTTCTACATCAAAAGATTTGATTGAAGATACTCAAACTTTACTTAACAAAATGGGAATTAAAGGCGTAATTAAGAATCCACTTTTTAGGAAGATAAAAAATTGGAGAACATTCTATATTTTAAGAATTGAGAGTAACTTAGATGTAGAAAAATGGTTTAATATAATTGGATCTAACAATCCCAAACATACTACCAAATTTCAGGTTTGGAAAAAATTTGGTTTTTGTCCTCCGCATACAAATATAGAACAAAGAAGAAAGATGTTAAATAAGGAGATTAATCCTACTTTGTTTTACAACAAAAAAGAATTTGCGGGGGTGGCAGAGCCTGGCCAAATGCGTAAGGTTGAGGTTGCTAATCAGAAGCCTTATCCCTTAGTGGGTGCGCGTGTTCGAATCACGTCCCCCGCATTTACAATTACAATTTGCTGAAAAAAATAGGCAATTGAAATCCAATTAACTAAAAATTCATTAAAATAATTTCAATAAAAAATGAAAGAAAAAACAATTAATTTAAATCAAATAACTTTGGTTGAAAAGCTTTTTATAGTAATTTTAATAGTGTTTACTGTTGCCTTTTTATATATTGAATATGGGTACATTCCAGTTCACCCTGAAATATTAGTTTTGCCAATTACATCTTTAATAGTAATTGCAATAATTTTCCTTAAATTTTCTTTAGAAAAAAAGGTTATAATTTCTATCACTATTGGATTTATCGGATTGACTGCTTTATTAGTTGTGAAATCAATTGTGACATACAATCCTTTTCACGTTTACTATGATGCTATTTCAACAATTTCCTTCCTTGGTACTTTTTATGGAATTTTAGGTTTAAAATCAAAAAATAAAAAATTAGCGATAAGTGGTATCATATTGAATATTTCGCAAATTATAATGATAGGAATACCAATACACAAATATTTGTACATAAAATAAAAATGCCAAAAGCAACAGGTCCAGCAAATCCTGTATTGCAGGTTTTGATTATGGAATTGAAGAGAAGAGGTAGAGAACAGAATGTAAACCTGTGGGAGAGAGTTGCAGACGATCTCGGAAAGCCAACCAGGCAGAGGCGGGTTGTAAATCTGTCAAGCCTCAGCAGGTACACCAAAGAGAATGAGATTATAGTAGTGCCTGGAAAAGTTTTAGGTGCAGGAAATTTAGAGCACAAGCTGACAATTTCAGCTTTCCAATTCTCTAATGGGGCAAAAGAGAAGATTGAAAAGGCTGGTGCAAAAATTGTTCCCCTATCTGAATTAAGCAAAGAAAATCCAAGCGGGAAAGGTATAAGGATAGTAGGTTAAAATGATAACTATTGATGCAAAAAATGCAATTTTGGGAAGGGTAAGCACTTATGCTGCGAAGCAAGTTCTGCTGGGCAACAATATAAATGTCATTAACTGTGAAGAATGCGTTGTTTCGGGCAAAAAGAGTTTTGTAATTAATGCGCATATCAAAAAATTGCATCGGGGAGCGCCAGCAAAAGGCCCTTACATTTACAGAAGGCCTGACATGTTTGTAAAAAGGACTATTAGGGGGATGCTGCCTTTCAAGAGGGCGAGAGGGAGAGAGGCATTCAAAAAAATAAAGTGCTATATCGGAGTTCCTGAGAGCCTCAAAGATCAGAAGACTATGACGTTTGAAAATGCAAGTGCTGAGAGATTATATTCAACAGACTATTTAAAAGTGAAAGATTTGTGCAAGTCTATCGGTGGCAAATGATTAAAAATGTGATTACGTCTGGAAAAAGGAAAACTGCAATAGCAAGAGCTGTATTAAGGCAGGGTAATGGCTTGATACGTTTCAACAGCACCCCTATAGATTTTGTGCATCCAAGAATGTCCAGGCTCAAATTGAGAGAGCCTTTGTTGCTTGCCGGGGACGTTGCAAGCAAAGTGGATATAGACGTAAAAGTTACAGGTGGAGGGATATCAAGCCAGGCAGAAGCATCAAGGCTTGCAATAGCAAAGGCACTAGTTAATTATACAAAAAGCGAAAAGCTAAAGGAAATTTTCTTGAATTATGACAGAAACATGCTGGTTGCTGATGTAAGAAGGAAGGAGCCTGCAAAGCCAAACAGGCATGGTCAAGCCAGGGCAAAAGTTCAGAAGTCGTACCGTTAATGGAGGAAAAATGATAATACCAATTCGATGCTGGAGCTGCGGAAAGCCAATTGCTCATTTGTGGGAGTCATACACTGATAGAGTCGCAAAAGGCGAAGAAAGAAAAAAGGTTATGGATGAGCTAGGCTTGCAGAGATATTGCTGCAGAGCAACATTCCTTGGCAATGTTGATTTAATTGACACAGCTGCGCAGTTTAAGAAGTTTTAATTTGTTTAATTGTTTTTCTTGTTAATATGAAATGAAATTTGTTGTCGAACATCTTGAGCCTGAACTTTATGAATGGTGCCTGATAGAGTACGAGCATATTTCTGAAATTGTTGGAAGGCAAAACCTGGTCTTCACCAATATAAAAAATAAGAAGGATTTGGAGAAGCTTAAAAAATATGGGACAGTTTATGAAAAAAGTATTTCTGAATTAAAATTCAAAAAGATTTGTGTGCTTAGCCAATATTCTGAAAAAACATTAGCAACAAATGACAAAAATAATTTTGAATATTTTGTTTTTGGAGGTATTCTTGGTGACAATCCTGCGCAAAAAAGGACTGACACAATAATCAAAAACTTAAAAAATAAAAATATAAAATTTGAAACGAGAAATCTAGGAAACCAGCAGATGCCGACTGATGTTGCAGTTTATGTTTCCAAAAAGATTTTGGAAGGCAAAAAATTAAGCGACTTTAAGTTTGCTGATGAGTTGGAGATAGAGATTAATGAAAATGAAAGCATTAATCTTAATTTTAAGTATGTTATCGATAATGGAAAGGTTATTATTTCTGAGAAACTGGTGGAGTATTTAAGGAAGAGGAATGGGTTTTAAGAAACAAATATTATCACCATGCTTTCCTTATATCTAATGGAAGAATAAAATGTAAGATATATCCGAAAAAGGAAAGTATAAGCACGAAAAAAAGAGATATAATTAACTTCTTAGGTATTATATTTCTTTTGATTTTGCAATAAGGTATGTAAATCATTAAGATAAGCATAACTACATCTAAAACTAAAGTAATAGGTATAAAAATAAGATTTAGACCAATATCGAGAGGTATTTTACTTACTAAGTCAATTGGAAGTAAAATATAATAGCTTAGTCCACCTAAAAGTGTTATCCACATACCTTTCCTTAACACGAATATTTCCCAAAAGGAATAATCACTTGTTGATGCCAATGTAAGTGCATCAAAAATTTTTGACAATAACGCCAAAATCAAATAAAAAACCGGAAAAAACCACCATTTTGTTGTTAGCTTCCAGAACCAATGTAATTGAGGTTCGTCCATATTTTGTTGAGGTTTTTTATCCATTCCTTAATTCTTCTATTCGTTCTATTTAAGACTTTCCAATCTAAAAATCAATAACTTTAAATACAAGTTGTACTTGTTTTACTTTATGGTAAAGGTGCAGGTTACTATAAAGAATGTGGACGAGGATGCGTTCAGCGAGCTGAAAGCAGAAGCGGCAAGAAAGAAGCTTCATGTAGGGGCAGCATTATCTCTTGCTATAGAGAAATGGTTGTCGGAAGCAAAAAAGCCTTTGTTGCCATTGACCAAATGGGAAACTGTGAAAGGCGGGAAAAAAACAAAATTCTTGAGCGAGGAAGCTGATTCAGTCTTATATGGGTGAGTTTAATGACTATTTTTCTGGATGCTAGCTACTTTTTAGCACTATTTAATGCAAATGACGTGCACCACAAACGAGCAATAGTGGTAGCAGAAAAAATAGATTTGAATGAATATGGGCAATCTCTTACATCAGATTATGTTTTTGATGAGGTCGTTTCTGTCGCATTAAGAAAATTCGGCAAAGAAAAAGCACAAATCTTAGGAAAGCAGATTTATGAGAGTGTTTTCATAGTTAATTGCAACAAGCATCTTTTTGAAACAGCTTTTAAGATTTTTAACTCCTCAAAAGAGTCCTTTAGCTTTACTGACTGCATAACTCAAGCCATAATCGATTTGGCCCAGATAGGGTACATTGCTACGTTTGATAAACTATTTGAGAAGTTAGATGTAAAAGTGATAGCATAGTTTCTACATAATCTTTAAAAATAAAATAGCAAAACTTATGCAAATGGCCGATAACAAAGTAGATTTCAATCAAATTGCCGAGAAATGGCAGAAGAAATGGGAAGAGAGAAGAATATTCAAGGCAAAGGAAGACCCTAATAAGAAGAAGTTCTATTGCCTTGAGATGTATCCCTATCCAAGCGGAAGGCTGCATATGGGCCACCTCAGGAATTATTCCATTGGTGATGCGCTGGCCCGTTACAAGCGAATGAAGGGCTACAATGTCCTGTATCCGATGGGCTATGACGCATTTGGGTTGCCGGCTGAAAATGCTGCGATAAAGCACGGGACTGACCCTCAAAAATGGACCTTGGCAAACATTGACACAATAAGGCAGCAGCAGAAAGATATGGGATTTTCTTATGATTGGGAAAGGGAAATAGCAAGTTTGCATGAAGACTATTACAAATGGAACCAATGGATTTTCCTTAAATTTTATGAGAAAGGATTGGCTTATAAGAAAAAGGCGGCAGTCAACTGGTGCTCAAGCTGCGCAACAGTCCTTGCAAATGAACAGGTAATTGATGGAAAGTGCTGGCGTTGTGAAAATGATGTGTCGGAAATGTTCCTTGAGCAATGGTTCTTCAGGATAACAGACTATGCAGAGGAATTGCTTAAGGATATTGAAAAGCTGGAGCACTGGCCAGAAAGAGTAAAGGTGATGCAAAAAAACTGGATTGGGAAAAGCCATGGGATTGAGATTTTTTTCAAGATGAAAGATTCTAATGGATTATTGCCAACGTTTACAACACGGCCAGACACAATTTACAGCGTGACTTTTATCGTCATTGCGCCAGAGCATCCATTGGTATTGGAGCTTGTGAAAGGTACAAAATATGAGAAGGAAACGCTTGAGACAATAAAAAAAATAAAAAAGCAAACAAAGGCTGAAAGAACAACAGCCGAAGGCAAAGATAAGATCGGCTGCTTCCTGGGGAGGTATGCTGTAAATCCGGCAAATGGAGATCAAATCCCGATTTACCTGGCTAATTTTGTGCTGATGGATTATGGAACTGGAATTGTTATGGCAGACGCCCATGACCAAAGGGATTTTGAATTTGCAAAGAAATATGGCATTTCACTAAAATTTGTAATTTCAAATGACGGCAAGCCTCTTGATGCCAATAAGGCGACTCAAGCTAACACAGAGGATGGAATACTTTTCAATTCAGGTAAATTTTCAGGCAGGAAAAACAGAGACGCAATTGAAATGATTTCTGAATGGATGGAAAAGGAAGGAATCGGCAAGAGAACAATTAATTTCAAACTTCGTGACTGGCTTATCTCAAGGCAAAGGTATTGGGGAACTCCTATCCCAATGGTCTATTGCGATAAATGCGGTGAAGTTCCTGTTCCACTCGAACAGTTGCCGGTAAAGCTCCCCCCTCCTGAAAAATGCAAATTCACAGGTCAAGGCAATCCA
>CAZMBY010000007.1:0-25324 GCA_964564925.1 uncultured Methanosarcinales archaeon | reverse complement strand
GCCGGTAAAGCTCCCCCCTCCTGAAAAATGCAAATTCACAGGTCAAGGCAATCCATTGGAAACATGCAAGGAATTTGTGGAAACAAAATGCCCGAAATGCAACGGAAAAGCGAGAAGAGACACTGACACAATGGACACTTTTGTGGACAGCTCTTGGTATTTCTTGAGGTACTGCAGCCCAAGATATGAAAATGGGCCCTTTGACAAGGAAAAGGCTGAATACTGGATGCCTGTTGACCAGTACATTGGCGGGATAGAGCACGCAATCCTGCACTTGCTTTATGCGCGTTTTTTCACAAAAGCATTGAGGGATCTTGGATTAGCCACAGTTGATGAGCCATTTGCAAGACTGCTGACCCAAGGCATGGTGACAAAAGGCGGCTTGGCAATGAGCAAAAGCCATGGAAATGTAGTTGATCCTTCTGAAATCAGCGATAAATACGGGCCTGACACAGCAAGATTGTTCATTTTGTTTGCTGCCCTGCCTCAAAAGGAGCTTGAGTGGAGCGACAAAGGAGTTGCAGGCTCGTTTAAGTTCCTGAATAAAGTTTACAGCCTTGTTGATGATAATTTAAGCAGTATTTCCTTGAAACGATATAACGAGCATCAGCTTAACGACCATGACAGGTATGCCTTGAGCAAGATGCACTTGACGATAAAAAACGTGACAGAGCACATAGATAATTTTGAGTTCTCGCTTGCGATTGGAAAGATAATGGAATATGTTGATGTCCTGCAAAAATACAGGACTAAGAATAAGGAGGTATTTGGAGAAGCAATAATTAACTTGAGCTTGATGCTGTTGCCTTTCACGCCACATCTAAGCGAGGAGCTCTGGCATATGATAAAAGGCAAAGATTTAGCATCCATGCAAAAATGGCCAAGCTTTGACGAAGGCAAGATAGACAAAAGAGCCGAGGCAATTGCAGGATTTGTTGATAGCACAAGGAAAGATGTGATTGAGGTTTTGAAGCTTGTAAAAATCAACAATCCCAAAAAAATAACCTTGTTTGTGGCTGACAAATGGAAGTATGATCTAATGGAAAGATTAAAGGGAATAATAAATGAAACGAGAAAGGCCGATGAAATTATAAAGTCATTTCTGTCAACTGATCTGAAGATTTATGGCAATGAGATAAGCAGGCTGATTCCAAAGCTGTTGAAGGACACTACAAGAATACCCCAGATTGTTTTGAGCCAGGATGCTGAATTTCATGCCTTGAATGAAGCCTGCAAATCTCTTGAAGAGGAATTCAAGTGCAGCCTGAGGGTTGTGGTATCTGAAAATGCCAAAGAAGCTAAAGCTAAGCAGGCAATGCCGTCCAAGGCCGCAATTCTGATTGAGTGAGCTATTTTCTGGTGGATTTTTCATATCCCTCGATAAGCTTGTCAGATTTGAAATGGAGAAATTCTTTAATTTTTTCCCAGAAAGTTTTTGTATGATGCTTCATTCTGATATTTCCAAGCCTTTCAATCCAGAACTCCTCCCTCACCTCTACAAAATGAGCTGCCATGACAGACAGCCCGTAGAGTGCAGTTCCGACCCCCACAAATGCATAAATAATCGTAAATATTTTTCCAGCGTCGGTTTTTTTTATTAATTTTCCATATCCAACAGTAGTCATTGTGTAAGCAGAAAAGTAAAGCGCATCAAGATAGCGCCATTTTTCAATAAGATGATAAAAAGTTGCTCCTCCGAATAAGAACAACAGGATTACAAGGAAGATGTAAAGGAGCCTATTATGGAATTTCCTGTGCTCTTCTTCCTCCAGCTGCAATAGTTTTTTTTGCTTCATTTCTCATCACCGTATTTTATCCTCTTTTTAAGTAGGAGTTTATATTTCTTGCTGAAATTGTCAAAAGCCTTTTCATGTTTTTTGGTGACTGAATGGATTAGGTGGGACGTTCTGAATGCATAAAATAAAAACCCCATTAACAGCAAAATAACTGTAATATGATACCAGAAGCCGATATGGAAAAGAATGGAACTACCAGGTAGGATTATTAATGCGACAAATAAGAATGAAACAATCAAGATGTTTCTGAAGATTTTTCTTTCATTAGCTATCTCGCTTGGGTATATTTTGACGAAAAAACTGAAAATGTCTTTGATTAGATGAAGTGTGTTTCTGGTCATTTTAAAGGTAGGGAAAAATACTGCAAAAAATACTAAAAGAGATATCGCATAGGTCAGTATGTTGCTGCTTAGGAAGCTTCTGACGAACGGTGAAAAAAACCTGAATAAAAAGAAAACAGAAGCCAAGATGATGAATACTGCCATTAGGTTATTTACTATTGACTTCCATTCAAAGACTATCCTTTTGGTATTTGCCTTATCGATTAGCATCCTCCATGAAAGATTGTTCAGGAATTTTGATGACAAGGTTATATCTTCCTTGACCCTATCAGGCACCATCTTTGAAATCAAGGTATAGATTTTTTCTGTAGAAGTCAATAATGCAGACATTCCGAAAGAGGACAATACAATAAGAGCCGCTGTTATGCTTACCAAATCTATACCAAGCCCCAGTGTATTGGATTCTTTGGCTATGAGCAAAGAGAACTCTCCGACAGAAAGCATAGCTATGCCGCTGAAAACTGCTTGCTTGCCATTAAAGTTTGTAAACAAGTAACTTCCAAAACCAATTATAAAAAATTTTGAAATGATATTAACTAAAAAGAGAACTATAACGATTCCCAAACTGCTAATTATTGCAGAGAGATTTACAAGTGTCCCTAGGGAAAAGAAGAACAGGGATGTAAAAGTTAAAATAAAGGGGTGTATTGCGCGTTGAAAGGCATCTGAGTTTGGCAATGAGGCAACTATGTTACCGGCCAAAAAAGCCCCAACTGATGGTGACAAGTTTAACAATAAAGCAAAATAGCTCATGCCACCGCATAGGCCAAGAGAAATAAAAGTTATTGTATCGTCAGTGCTATATTTTATAAGCCATTTGATAATTGGTTTTAGTAGCCTTTGAAGTACAATATAAACCAAAATCATTAAAGTTAATGATACGACCAATGTTGTTAGGAGATTTACCGGCCTTAAATCTAGGCTTGTATTTAAACTTGAGAAGAATGTCAATGCAAAGACTGCGAAAATATCTTCAATTATCAAAATAGCAATTAGTAGCGAGATTTCCTCACGCTTTGCAAAGCCCTTCTGGTCTATTATCTTTATTACAATTACCGTACTTGTTATTGATAGTATAACTCCAGCATAAAGTGAGACTATAGGCCCCAAACCCAAAAATAAGGCTGCATAGTACGAAACAAGAAAAACCACACCAAGCTTAAGAACCGCAATCAATATTACCCTGATTCCATGATTCAACAATTTTTGCAGGCTGAACTCTATTCCAACGGTAAATAGCAATAAAATAGACCCTATTTCTATGGATGAATTTATCAGAGAGTTGTCTGTGATAAAGCCGAATGTATTTGGTCCGACAAGTGCACCAATCAAAATCAACCCTAATACTGATGGCTGCCTAAACCTTACTGCCAACACTCCGCCAAGTATTGAGAAAAGGATTATCAATCCAATCTCAAAAGCAAATACCATAATTTGTTGCATTTTAGACTGTTGTATATAAAATTTATCAAAAACAAAAATAATATAAATAAGGGCATGGTAAAAATCATGTTTTCTGCTATGAAATACAAAATTGCTGTTTTTCCAGGGGATGGAGTAGGTCCGGAATTGATGGACGAGGGAATGAAGGTAATTGAAAAAGCCGCTGAGCTTGACAAGTTCGGGATTGAATGGTCAAAGTACCCTCATGGAATGGAGCATTACCGGGAGACCAAAGAGATGTTGTCTGAAAAGACGTTAAAAGAGATAAAGAGTTCCTGCAATTCCATTTATTGCGGCACTTTTGAAAGGGCCAATCCGGAATCGAGCAAGAATGTAGCAAATGACATCAGGAATTATTTTGACCAGTTTATAATGCTGCGCCCAATCACATTACTTCCTGGCATTCAATGCCCCATTGCCGATAAAACAAGAGATGAAGTGGATTTTGTGATCTTAAGGGAGAATACAGAGGATTTCTATGTAGGAGCGGCCGGGAGGGCAAAAAATGGAAAAACAAGAAACTTGTTGAATATAGAAACCAACACACTTAAATTAAAGTTTGGTTTAGACATTGAAGCCAAAGGCAGCGAGATTGCCTATCAAATTGGTGTTTTGAGCAGAAAAGGGTGCGAGAGGTTTATTAAGTTTGCATTTGACTATGCAAAAAAGAGTGGCAACAAGAGGATAGTGTCGCTTGACAAGGCAAATTTGCTTGAGTCTTATAATTTTTGGCGTGAATGCTTTGAAAAGATTTCAAAAGGATATCAGGATGTGGAATATGAACACACCCTTGTGGATACAGCTTTAATGAACCTGATAAGACAGCCTGAAAAATACAAGGTCATTGTTGCGCCAAACATGTTTGGTGACATCTTAGGCGATTTGGGCACGATGATTCAGGGCGGGATTGCATTTGGAGCAAGAGGCAATTTAAATCCAGAGGGGATTTCAATGTTTGAGCCGATACATGGATGCGCCTCGAAGCTCAAAGGAAAGGGTATAATAAGCCCAATAGCCACCATATGGGCAGGCGCTTTGATGCTCGATAATATCGGTCAGCAAAAATCAGGCGCTTTGATTATGAGGGCTATCGAAGCAGTCCTTAAAGAGGGCAAAGTTAGAACCCAAGACTTAGACGGCCAAAATTCAACATCAGAGATGGGCGACGCAACAGCAGACAAATTTGTTGAATTGCATGAGTAATCCTGATCTATATGAATGTGGTTATAATTGGTGCCGGAGCGATTGGAAGTTTATATGGGGCAAAGCTTTCCAATTTAAATGAGGTTATTTTGACGGCGAGGGAAGGGCATGCACGTAAAATCAACAAAAATGGGCTCAAAATTATAGGTCTTGAAAATAAGGCTTACAAACTAAAAGCAACTACAAAAATAAAAGAGCTTAAAGACAAAACTTTGATTTTACTGGCAACAAAAGTTTATGACAGCGAAAATGCCATTAAAAATATCAAAAATCTGATAAAAAAAGACACCATTATTTTATGCCTTCAGAATGGCCTTTACAGCGAAAAGGTCGTGAAGAATATTATTGGCAATAAGTGCCTTGTTTTGAGGGCAATCACAAATTTTGGAGCTGCTTTTCTCAAGCCTGGAGTTATCCAGTTCAATGGGAGCAGCTATACTGCAATTGAAAAAAGCGCTAAAAGCTCGGAAATAGCAAGCAACTTTAAGCAGTGCGGCTTAAATGGGTACGTATCAAAAAATATAAGATATGACATGTGGAAAAAATTGATTCTGAATTGTGTCCTCAATCCCATAACTGCAGTGCTCAGGATAGAAAATAGGGGATTAGTTGATGAAAGGCTTAATCCATTGAAAAAATTAATCATAGATGAATGCCTGCAAGTTGCGAAAAAGGACGGAATTGTTTTTGATTTTGATTTTACAAAAATGATTGATGAAGCGATAAAAAATTCCAAAAACATATCATCTATGCAGCAGGACCTCATCAAAGGCAAGAGAACCGAGATTGATTACCTGAATGGAGGTGTTGCAAAACTTGGCAAAAAATATGGAATCAAATGCCCTGTGAATGAAGCGTTGGCGATGATTATCAAGGAGATGGAAAGAAGTTCATCTAACAGGAACTTGTGAATTGTACGATAAGACATTATAAGGGGCATGACCATTAATTCCGTTCATTCTGATTCTATTGACAGCGTGCATAACCGCTCCCTCTAAATTAGGGAGAACTCTCAAAATATGTGGAGTTTCATCTTCACGCGCAGGGACATCTTTCAAATCGCCGTCCAGATTTGACCCATTCCGGAAAATTTCAGCAATTTGTACACTTTCAGTTCCTGACACAACCAATTGATTTATTAGGCTTAAATGGGGATATGAGCTTGTTGTAGCTCTTGGAGATTCTCTTGCATTCACAAATATACGGCCATCGCCCTCCTTGATATAAACATCGAGATTAGCCAATTTCCTTCCTCTTAATCTTTCAATCCTTGCAACATGTTCTGCAATGCCTCTGCCAATTGCCTTCTCAGGAGAGTATTCGGTAAAAACAGTGGCTCCTCTGTCAGTATAAGAGCTAGCCAATAATCTCTCTAAGTATTGTATCATTCCTGAATTTTCATCCAATGGTGACAAAACTATAACTCTCCCATCATGCGAAGCAGTCGCTACTTCTGCCAGTGTTCCCTCACCAATGAGAGATTGAACTGTAATAATATCTGATCTGCCAACATTGTCTCCCCTTTTCATAGGAGATTGTCTAGTCATCACAAGCCAATCATAAGGTTTCAAAATCCAAGGCAAAACACCATCTTGAAGTAACCTCTCATCATCTTCGCTTAGAAATGGACAAAAAGCCAAGGAAAATAGGTCTGGGTTTGTCTTTTTGGCTGCTGTAGCTTTAACGTAGGGTAATCCAGGGCATCCTCCATTCACACCTATTATTCCAAGATCCGGCCTCTTGAGGGTATATTGACCAAGCGCTCTCCCATGTGCTTCAGCCTGTGGGTAATGCCGAGTTATATCTTCTCTGACTGTGCCATTGTCACCAGCTGCTCCAACAGAAGCAATTAGAATAGGATTGGAAGGTGGTTCTCTTCCTGTAACGTCCAGAATGTGCGCTTCTGGACCAAATTCCCTCCTATTATATCTTGGTCCGAAAAGCTCCTGCATAAGCTCTATTGGAAGTCTTTTCATTTTTACTAATTACCAGTGATTAATTTAACATTCACTTTAATCCTTTACTTTAAAAATCTTGCTATTCTCTCGTGTTAAAACAACAAATCTTTTAAATGATTTAAGATTAGGCCAATTCATGAAACCAACCAGAATCCTGATAGTATACACAATTCCCCGAACAAAAGAGCAGACATCAACACTGCAAATAGTTGAAAAAGCGCTAAATAAGCACAGTCTTAGATATGAGCTTGCGGACAGGGACAGCTTAAGCAAAGGCAGATTTGAAGATAAAAATCTGATTATTGCAATTGGTGGAGATGGAACTTTTTTGAGAACAGCCCATTTTGTCGACAAGCAATTGCTTTTTGGAGTGAACTCTGACCCCAAGAGCAAAGAAGGTTTTTTTATGAAAGCTGATAATGGAAATTTTGAGTCAAAATTAAAAAAGGTTATAGCAGGCAGAATAGGAATAAGGATGTTTCCAAGGCTTGAAGCTTCCATAAACAACAAACGGGTTGGAACTCTTGCCCTGAATGAATTTTTTCTTGGCTCTAGGAAAGCATACCTCGCCGCAAAATATGTAATTAAGGTGCATGAAAAGTCAGAAAGGCACAAGAGCAGCGGGGTTTTGGTGACGACCCCTGCAGGAAGCTACTCCTGGGCAAAGTCATGTTGTGGCAAGAGCATGAACCTGAATTCAAAGGATTTCCAGTATATTGTGCGTGAGCCATATCAAGGAAAAATTTTCAAAGATTATGAGTTGACTTATGGAATACTGAAGAAAGGCCAAGATGTTCAAATTATATCTGAAATGCTTGATGGTGTCCTTGTAGCAGATTCTGTAAGCAAAGAGTACAATTTCAAGGAAAGCAGCAAAGCCAAAATAAGTCTATCAAACAAAAGCATAAGAGTTGTGTGGAATTGAATACGGCAAAATTCATATGGATGGATGGAAAATTTGTTGATTGGCAAGATGCAAAAGTCCATGTGCTGACACACGCGCTGCATTATGGAAGTGCAGTATTTGAAGGGATTCATTCCTACAAAACTGAAAGAGGAACTGTTGTCTTCAGGCTCAATGACCATATCGACAGGCTGTTTTTTTCCGCATATTCTCTGAGCATGCAGCCAAGATTCTCAAAAGAGGACATAAAGAAAGCGGTAATGCAATTAATTAAAAAAAATAAATTGGGAGATGCTTATATTAGGCCCTTGGTATATTACGGCTATGGCAACATAGGAGTTTTTCCCAAAAATATTCCAACAAATGCAACAATAATCTCCATACCATGGGGAAATTATTATTCAAAGGATTTGAGAATTGTGACATCAAAGTTTAGGAGGCATTCTGAAGAAGCTGGTGTGTTCGGAGCAAAGATATCCGGAAATTACGCGAATTCCATACTTGCAATGCATGAAGCCAGGAAAAAAGGATACGATGAGGCTTTGATGCTTGATGAGAATGGCTTTGTCTCTGAAGGGCCTGCTGAAAACCTGTTTCTTGTCAAAGATGGAAAATTGATAACTCCCAATAGCAGGAGTGCATTGCACGGAATTACAAGGAACACCATACTGGAAGTTGGCAAAGATTTGGGGATTAAAGCTCTTGAAAAGGGTGTGGCTTTAAATGATGTTACAAATGGAGATGAATTGTTCTTCTGCGGCACCGCAACAGAAATTGCGCCTATCATTTCAGTCGATGGTAAAAAGATTGGAAATGGGAAGGTTGGCAGTATAACTTCCAAATTGAGGGATAAATATTATGATATTGTGAGGGGAAAAGACAAGAAGTATGGGAAATGGCTGGCTTATGTTGATTGAAAATCATAAAATTTTCAATGACAATCAAACATTAGATTAGATTCATTATAAAAATTCCAATTAGAATAATTTTAAAATCATAAATTAAAGGATATGAAAATCAAAGATATTGGGGGTGAATTTGCCTTAATCAAAAGGATAAGGAATAAGATTAAGCTATTTTCTAAAGAAGTAATTGCAGGGATTGGGGACGATGCTGCTGTCCTAGAATTCGATAAAAAAAATTATTTGCTCTTCACGACAGATATGCTCGTTGAAAACTCTCATTTCTCTTTAAAATATTTCACCCCAGAACAAATAGGAATGAAAGCAATCGAGCAGAATGTGAGCGACATAGCTGCAATGGGCGGCCTGCCGAAATTTGCACTTGTGTCTCTGGCATTGCCAAAGGATATCGATGTTGGATTTGTTGACAGGTTATACTATGGCGTCAATAAAAAAGCTGAAAAATACAGAATAAACATTGTTGGTGGCAATATCACCAGTTCAGAAGAGATAATTGTCAATATTTCCTTGATTGGGTTTGTTGAAAAAAGAGATCTTTCATTAAGAAGCGGCGCAAAAGTCGGCGACTTGATTTTTTGTTCGGGAGATGTCGGCAAATCAGAGGCTGGATTGCAATTGCTAAAGCACAATAAGAGGGGCGCATCAACAAAAAAACATCTTGAGCCGGAATGTAGATGGAATTTGGCAAGGGAAATTGCAAAAATAGGTGTAAATTCAATGATTGACGTCAGCGACGGTGTTTCTTCCGAAGTGAAGAATATCTGCAAAGAGTCGAAAGTTGGCGCTGTAATTTATGCAGATAAAATCCCAGTCAGCAAGGATTCAATAATTGATGCAGGGAAAGTTGGCAAAGACGCTTTGGATTTTGCGCTGTATGGTGGAGAGGATTTTGAGCTGGTGTTTACAGCAAACAAAAGCAAGTTAAGAAAATTAAAAGATCTTGATGTTTCAATCATTGGAAAAATTGTTGATAAAAAATATGGAATAAAATTGGTTAAGAACAACAAAAAATTAAAATTGGAAAACGGGTTTGACCATTTCAGAAGAAATATGTTTTAAGGAATGGGAGGACGCGCCAAGGAATGGGCATAAGCCATCGCAATTAGCTACCTTGATTCCAGCTCCACTCTGTGGCTCATAAGCATCATTGCCCAAGATTACCGCTGCTTCTTTCCAGACCTTACGGATTTTCAAAGACAACAATCCTATGGGGCAGAGCTTCGACGCCAGAAACAAGACTAAGTTGCAATAACCTAGACCGCTTCCAAAGCTTCACCGCGCCTAAAGCACGTCTGCGCTGACAGGAGAGTGCTAACTTCCCAGTAAAGTCCTCCCAGCATAGTAAAAATGCCCGGATTTTAAAGGTTTACGTTTAAGAAATGAGCGCAACTATCAAATACCCAAGAAAGCACCCCAGGCTCAATACAGGCATTGCCGGATAGAACTTGTTTTCCCGGCCCTTAACAAGGAGCAACAGCAATGCCATCGTAACTATGATTGGTATGGTCAAAGCTTTCACAAAGCCGACAAAAACAGTTTCATGAAGCATTAGATCTTTCATTACAACCCCTGCAAACAGCAAAGTGAATCCTATGTCGCCGCCGCCAAGAACTGCCAGCCTTGATTTTTTACTTACAGTTTTTCCAGATGATGCCTTCAACCCAGCTGTTATCTTTTCCTTTTCATAAGGTATAAGCAATCCTGGAAAAACTTTGGACTTCGATTGGAACTTTGCAAGCTTTATCATGTGCTTCGTCTTGTAAACTGCAATAAAATCATAGACTGATATCAAAATCAGCAGGATGAATACTGCAAACAGATTGAATATATTGACAAAAAATGCGGCTAAGCCGCCGTAAATAAATACTTCTGAGGTATTTTGTATGATAATGTTCGGCCTGTAAAGCTTCAAAACAGCCACTATCAATGCAATAATGGCTGCCAAAACACTGTCAATAAAGGCTGCAAATGCTATAGACAAGGTTAGCCACACTGTTGCAAAAAACCAGAATCTCCAGATGTATGGCTTGTTGAACCTGATAAGCAGCAAAACCAGGACAGTGCCCATAAGAATAGCGGTCATGACATAAAGGAAGGATGTGGATTTGTTTTCTATCTCTGGGCGCTCGAGGCCGTAAGGCAAAGGCTTAAGGACAATTTCTTTTGCTTCAGTGCTTTTTGGATGGTCAATGTACTGGTTTATTATTATTAATCCTACAACCTGGGCTGTGAAAAAGAAAATAATTAAAGCTAAAGTTACTTTAAAGCTGTGCTTCATTTCTCAACTAAAATCAGAATTATTTAAATATGTTTGTAAAAGAGTTTTTTGATGAAAAGGGCTATCGTAAAGCATCCTCAATTGGTCTCTTTGCCTTGGCTTGCTGGGCTGTCTTTTGAAGGTCCACTCCCAAATCCTGCAAGCTTTTCACATGCATTTGCATAAGCTGCTCCACTATGGACAGGATCTTGAGCATCTCTTCCCTTTCTTTCGCTAGCGTTGTTAAGGCTCCTTTATGGAATCCTATCTGCTCGTCTTTGTTTATCTGCTCTTTTGGCATTTCCGTAGAGAAAATTTGCCCATATTTAAGTATTTCTAAAAATCATCTTAATGAGACTTCGAATTGAGATGGGGTAGGAGTTATTTCTTGTGCATCCGTAGCGAATATTATAAGCAATTGCCCGCGCAGTGTGTTTTACCTGCATGTTTTGATTATTCGGCTATCTTTTATAAATATGTTGTGGTGATTGTTGAGTAAGTTTTTTATAATTAGGGGTTTTCCGATTCTTATGACACAAATCTTAGGCATCGTCAAGGAAGGGAAGCTGATCCCGGAAGAATTGTGGATAAAATTTGTAAGCATTTTGGAGAGCAGCTTTGATAACCTTGAAACTAACAACCAGAGGGGAAAACGGGAACTGGCAGAAGCCTTCACAAAAGCGGTAAAAAAAAGAACTGTGCCAAGATTTGGCATATTATTTTCTGGCGGCGTTGACAGCTCATTAATAGCCTATGTAGCAAAGCAACTGAAATGCAGCTTCACATGCTATACTGTGGGAATCCAAGGGTCTGACGATATCGAATGGGCAAAGAAGGTTGCTGATGAGTATGGTTTCAGTTTCAAATGCAAAACTCTGGATTTGGAAGAGCTAGAAAGTGCTGTGAAGAGTGTTATTAGGCTGCTTGGCGATGCAGACATTGTAAAAGTCAGCGTTGGGTCCGTTCTTTATTCTGCAGGAAAGTTAGCATTGGCAGACGGGAACAGCACTTTATTCGGCGGCTTGGGAAGTGAAGAGATATTTGCCGGCTATCAGAGGCATGAAGAAGCCTTGAAAAATGGGTTTGAAGGCCTGCATAAGGAATGCTGGAATGGCCTGAAAAACATGTGGAAACGTGATTTAACAAGGGATTTCAAAATAGCAAAAGACCTTGGCCTTGATTTGAGGACGCCATTTCTAGACAAGGAATTGATAAAAGCTGCGATGTCCATCCATCCAATGTACAAGCTCGACAAAAGCAATAAAAAAATAATCCTGAGGGAAGCTGCAGAATTCATTGGCTTGAAGAAGGAGTTTGCATGGCGAAAGAAGCAGGCTGCGCAGTACGGAAGCAATTTCGTCAACGGCATTGAAAAGCTGGCTAAGAGAAAGGGGTTTAAGACAAAAAAAGAGTATTTGGAAAACGTGTTAAAAAGTTGATTTTCTATTGAAATGATATATGAGTTTTGCGCTTATGGGCATGAGAACATACTGGCTACACATAAAACCACTCTTGAATTTACCAAAGAGGCGTTCCTGACAAAAAGAGGGGATTGCGTCATTGGTGTGAATGCCAACTTTGACTTAAAAGAAATTAAGGAATTCATTTCTTCTCTGAAAAGAAGTAAGATAAGAGTTACAGTTGAAACACCTAACGGAGAATTCTGCGAAGAAATCTTTGCGGAGATTAGTCCAAACTTCAATTCCGACAGCGAGATGGTCATAAGAAAATATGACTTTATTTCAGACAGGACTCTGGCCATTAATGCAAGCAAAGCGGCAAGGGGTTTAAAACGCAGTTTTATAAGCTATTTAAGGCAAAAAGATGCTAAAATAATCGTAACGATTATAAGATGTTAAAACTGACCTTTAAAATAAAAATAATGGCGAATAATATTCTTAAAAAACTAAAACCTAAACAAAAAAAGATAAATTTTTAAAGTAATAAACCTTCAGCCGCTTGTTTGGGGATATTTAAGATTCTTGTAAGGAAAAGAGGGGAATAGATGTAAGAATCTTTGACATCAACTGGAGAAATTAGAAATGACTAGCCGAACTTTAGCTTTAACAAATCATGTTAATTATATGACTGAGGGAATTCAAGCTTTGTTACAAGGTATTATCCCCGCATCGTTTCGACGCATAGTGGAAAATTTAAGGGGGGTTAATGGAGAGTTTATTCCTCCGGGAATAGTAACCTCCGCTTCTGGTTATCAACTCGGCCCAATCACAAAAATGAATTTCTTTCCCGCTGGAAATTATGACCCAAATCATTTGGCATTGGTCGACCATTTTGACAGATTCAGCAAGGAAATTCATAAGGATGATACACCAAAAAGAAAACTTTCCAGACATCTTGGCGGTCCTTATGAAGCCCACCCAATAGATATGCTTAGAGTGGGATATGATATTTTTAGCCGATTGGAAGCTTCTGCTGGCGAGAATGTTAGGAACATTCTAATGAAAGATCCTGTGTTTCCAGCTTGCATTATAGGCCATGATATTCCAGAGGACTTTTCTAAGATTAGAGAACTGAATTCAGAGCGAAAGGCCAAACTTGTTAAATATTACGCCTTAACAAGCGCACCTGAATCTGGCGGTTCATTTGAATCACAAACTGATAATCTTGAAAAGGCTATAAGGGAAACCGAAGCCGAAATTCAAACGGTAAATGGAGAAATAAAGGGAATAAGAACTAAATTCGTCAGAGATTGGCATCAAACTAATCTTGATTTTATTTCGGCACATGCCTCAGGAAATGGGCTTAGCGCTGCTGCACATAGCGATCTGGTTCTGGCTTCGGTCCTGGCTGTAGGGGTTGATGATTGGCTTTCGAGGCATACTGAAGTCAGGTTATTTCATGACTCAATGTACAGGATAAACAGGATTTTTACAGTTGGTGAGTATTTAGCATCTGGTGTTGGTGGCCCATTCCAAACTGAGGTCATGGCACATTTAGGGCTTGAAAGAACTGTGCAAGAACCGCTCCACTATTTTTGGAGACGGGTTTATGCAAAAGCAGTGGACAGGATAGCACTGTCAAGGGAAAGGGAATTAAGGTTTAAGGCAGTTGAGGCTAAAGAGCTTGCATCCCTTTTGGAAAAAAACCCTCACTTAAAAGAAACTTATGGTGGTGTTGATTTTTCAGGGAGAAACGGGTACAGGGCTTACAAGTTAAGTCTTCTCTACAGGAATTTTATTGTATTGCATAATATGGCATTGGCGCTTAATAATTACGGGCAAGCAACTTTCACTCAGAAAAGCCAAGATCCCGTTGCGTTTGCTTATCTCCATGCAACACTTATGGCAAGAGCCTACATATTGGAAGAAACAAAGAAAATTATTGATGAGCTAAAACCAAGCTATAAATCAAGTTTGAAAAATGAAAGTGGAACCATTGAAACCGATGTTATAAATTTGGCGCCCTCTGAGATTGAGCAAATGACTGGTGATGGCCCAATCAGTCGTGGAATGGAACTTGACAAGCCTGGCACAAAATGGGCTCAGTTGGATAATAGTGTATATCATATGAGTCTAAACTACAGAGATGCTCTCATCTTTGAAAGACTTCTTCGCAGATTCACTGATGCAGAAAGGAATAAGCATGATATCGGAAGCGGTCAGTTCCGGCTTTTCAGTATCGGCGGCTTGACAGATAAAGTTACTTATGAATCGCATCCAAAGCCATTTGAGTCGCATCGTTGATTATTTGGTTTGTAGTTAATTACCATTTATTTGGTGGGTTTTATGGAACAGAGCAGCTTTTCAGATTTTGGTTTTTCAAGATTTGCTGAACTTCTCGGTATTTTTGAGAATAGGGATTCTTATGCGGCTACATACAGAACTGTATTAGAACGACACCCATTGAGTGGAATTAGAGAGCTTGAAGGAGAAGATCTTGAAGCACGATTGGGGGAAATTGAAAGCAGGGATGATGTGCAGGCTTTGCAAAATTCTTTGAGATATGAATTTATTGGTATAGAGCCAAATCTGCATACGCTAGCGAGAACTGTGGCAAGACGGCATTTGACTAGAATAACTATTCATGGTGAGCCGTTGCTTCCAGTAACTGCAGAAGGCGAGATTAAAGCCAGAGTATCAAGCTATAGGGATATAAGTGCTTGGTGCAATGGGTGCGGGCATAACATCGCAAATGGGCTTGTGACTGTAAAAACACCTCAAGAAAAAGTGGTACTCTCTCCAGAAGATTTGATTTATGCTGACAACATGCCTGCTATTTTCAGCAGGGGCAGACTTAAATGCGACAATTGCCCGTCTGATGAAGTATACTACACTCAAGATGGCCAGACTTTGGTATACAAGCCGCTGTATGGTGGTGTTGATGACACATCAAAAACTACAAAACATGAATTTATAGACCAGATTGTCAAAGGCATTGTTGCTCGCGCAGCCAAAAGAGTCGAGACAACAACTGGCATAAAGGCATCAAAAATTGAGAACAAAATCTATTCAGCACTAGGTGAAGTATTTCCTACAGTTCGCGGTTTAAGAAGAGGACAAAAAGGACTGGGAATGGCTTATAGGATATTCGAGCTTGTTGCAAGGAAAAACATATCGTTAACTCAAGTGCCAAAGTATGATGATCAGATTAGGGGAGCTTTGGAAGCGGAAATAGCTGCGGCTAATTTGTTGCCTTATGTGGTAATAAAAATGAGGGCAAAAAGCCTAGGCAGCTCATACAGGAAACTCTTAGGCATAAGCTACGGAATTTATGATGAAACAAAAAGTGGAGCGTCAGGCCCAATTGTATTCGAAGATCTCAGAGGAATAAGATTTGTCCTCAGGTCAAAATTTGAGTGTGAATTGTTTTTAAAGGCTCTTGACAAAGACCCTGATTTTAAATTTAACCCAAATGATGTTAAGAATTACAATAAGGAACCAAAAGAGAATAAATATGAATCTATACACCTGCACCCAAGATACAAGAATGCTGTTTTCAGCTTCCAGATAAGGGACCATGGCGCAGATCTAAGGGCAGAACGTGAGGAAGCACAGACGCACTATGCATATATTATGAGTAAAATTGGAGTGATGCGAAGACAAATACCTTATCAGGACTTAAGGTTCCATGCGGCAATGCTGGGAGTGTATGACTCCCCGCTGCTTTTTAGGAGAAATTAAGATAATTTGAAAATCTTTAGTAAATACTGCTATACTTTGTCACTACTCTAAAGAAATTAAAATACAAAGATTTAAATATAGGTAATTATTCTTAATATCTATGATTTATGAATATAGTATATTGGGAACGTATCAACTTCCGATACCAAAAGCACTAAAAAATAGGCTTGATCCACCTCCAAGATTTTTGACCCTTGCTGTATCTAGTGATGATTATTTCGGATGGATGTGGTCTGATGGATTAGGATCCATGAAACTTTTAATGGATGGAAGGAATATAGTACCAATAGCTCGTTTAGAGAAAGAATTAGTTTCAAAATTGTTAGATGATATAATGAGAGAAGCAAATATAAGAGCTGATCAAGATAAAAAGAAAATATATAGCGCCTCTGGTGATTTAATCAAAAGGGTCCTTGCAGATGCAAGAGCTTACAGACCGTTGAGATAAAAATCTTAGTGATATTGAGAAATGCAGCCTGTTAAATAACCGCACTAATCCTCCGTGACTTGCTGACATAATTCAATATCTTTCCTTTGGCATATTTCCCATTGCCCAGGAAATCTTTTCCGCTTCTTATTATGACAAATCTTTCGCATCCCTTGCATTCCTTTTCCAAATCCTCTCCCTTAAGCCATCTTTTTGTTTCTTCTTCATTAAGCTCAACAATGTTTTTGGTTGCTTTTGGGCCTATGATCTGGCTTCCTTCGATGCTGAGCCTTATTCCTTTATTGTCAATTTCGCAGAGATACATGCCCGCAGAATTAAGCCTCAGCCTTGAAGTGTCAATTCTTGAAATGTCTTTGCTGACTACAAAAACCCTGTTCTTATTATTTCTTAAGAACCCGTAATCAAGCTTTATCTTTGCACCCCACTGTTCTTCAACTAGCCCAAGCACTTCTTTGATTTCCTTATTGTTGAGGATTTTTAGTTCTGGCATTTTTTATCTGTTCAATTTTGGCTGGAATGTGTCCTTATAAGATTAAAAAAGCTAGACGCCCCACATCGGATTTTGCCGCCGCATTATTTGCGCAATTTCCTTTAGCAAATTTACTTCCTCTTCTGTCAGGGATTTCCTGAATTCTTTGAATTTTCTGAAATGCGCTTCTGGTATCGAAGAGTACAAAATTTCCTCTTCGTTTATTTGCCTTCCAATTGTGACATTTGGCAGCGACACAGCGACTTGGTTGCCTTTCACCGCTTCTTCAATATTCTCCTGCTCCTGTTGAATGCTCTTAGCCTCTGTGATAGTTATTCCATCTTGTTTCATCAGGGGTGTTCCAACTTTTAAAGTGCCTGCAATGACCTCAATGCCGACAATTGCCGGGTTGTTCTGCCGGAAGACGTAGCCTTTCATAATCTTTATTTTGCAGGGCCTATGGAATTCTTTAATTTCTTTGCCTTCTATGTTTTTCCTTTCCTGTTCCTGCCATTTCTCAAAATCCTCTATCAGCTTGTAGATTATGTCATTCGTGAATACTCTTACATTTTGGGAAACTCTGACATCAGGCAATACATCTACATTAAAGCCAAGGACAACGCTTTGCAGCTGGTCTTTTTCATAATTGATTTCTGCATCAGAAATGTCTTTTTTTGTTATACTGCCTATACTTGCCTTCTTGACCTCTATATTTTTATCTTTCAATAGTTTGGCCAAAGCCTCCAAGCTCCCCAGCGAGTCCGCTTTTATCACAATTCCCTGCTTGTCTGCCTCAGTTACCACCTCTCCGACTTCTTTTTTTATCTCTTCCTTAACCCTCTCAACTTCGCCCGGCAGGCAGCTGCGCAGCGGCATGCCGGCAAATACATTGCCAAGTTCAGGCGCAGAGATCTTCACTCCGGTTGCAGCAACAACCTTATCAACAGACATGAACTTTGTTTTCTTGTCCCGCATTTCTGCCAGCGGCGCAGGCTCAAACAAAGCCTTGACCTTTGTGGCAATCGGCTCATCCAAGGAGCCTATAACAATAATATCATTCTTGTTTAATGTACCGTCATAGATTATTACGTCAATTGTCTTGCCAAGACCTTTGTCTTCCTTAACCTCCAAAACCGTTCCTTTGGCGTTGCCTTCTATATCAAACTTAAGGTTCTCTTCCAGGAATCTTTGAGAAAGGCCGGCCACAACCATCAATAATTCCGGCAATCCTTCTGAGGTTTTTGCAGAGGCAGGTATTATTGCTATCTGCTTTGTGTAATCTTCAACCCTGTCAAACCTCTCAGCATTGAATCCAAGCTCGCTCAACTTGCCAACAACCCCATATAACTTTTTCTCCAAGAGCAGCATTGCGCTCTCATTTTGCTTTTGGATGTTGTCAAGCAATCCAATTTTTGATTTGGATGCCCATGAAGGGATTAGATCAATTTTGTTCAGTACAACAATAAAAGGCGTTTTGTATTGATTGAGTATGCCGATGCACTCCAATGTTTGCTGCATCACTCCTTCATTGATATCAATCACCAAAACAGCTATATCAGCAAGATTGCCTCCCCTTCTCCTAAGGTTCGTGAATGCAGCATGGCCTGGCGTGTCTAGTATTATGAAGCCAGGTATCCTGATTTCTATTTTGCTTTTATCAAGCAGGTCACCGCATATTTTCCTGATTGTCTGCAAGTCTATCAATGAGCATCCAATGCATTGTGTTATTCTTCCCGGCTCCGATTCAACTACAGCAGTATCCCTGATTGTATCAAGCAATTGTGTCTTGCCTGCATCCACGTTTCCCATTACCGTAATAATAACCTGCCTTAGCATTTTGACAGCTTAAAGTAAAGACTGTACATTCTTAAATATTGTTATAAAAAGGTTTTTATTGGGTAGGCAGTTATTTGCTGCCATGCATAAAATTGTTAAAGAAGGCTCTGCGGTGCTGAAAGTGCACCATACAGATGTGTTGTCAAAAAGAATGGAAGTTTTCTATAATCCCGTTATGGAGTTAAACAGGGACATCTCTGTTTTATTGCTTAATTCTGTAAATAAGAGTATGATGCAGATAGCAGATCCATTGGCAGCCACTGGCATCAGGAGCTTACGATTCTTGAGAGAACTGAATAAAAATAAAATAAAAAAAATCTATGTCAATGATAACAACAAAAAAGCAATAAAATTAATCAAAGAGAATTTAAGGCTAAATAAAAAAAAATATATAGATGACAGAATGATAATTATTAAGAATCAAGATGCTAATTTATTTCTGCTGAACTCTGCAGGATTCGATTATATTGACATTGACCCCTTTGGAACCCCAAACTATTTTCTTGATTCAGCGTGCAAAAGAATAGCAAGAAACGGGATATTGGCAGTGACAGCGACAGACACAAGCGCATTGTGCGGGACCTTTCCAAATGCCTGCAAAAGAAAGTACTGGGCACTTCCAAAAAAAGGCCCGTTGATGCATGAAACAGGGCTTAGGATCCTGATAAGAAAAGTGCAGCTGGTAGGCGCCCAATATGATAAGGCATTAGCTCCTGTATTCTCCTATTCTAAAGAGCACTATATGAGGGCTTTCTTTATTAATGCAAAAGGGAAAAGGATAGTAGATAAAATTCTAGAGCAGCATGGCTATTTTGACGATGCCGGCCCGATGTGGCTTGGTTGTTTGTGGGACAAGAAATTAGCCAATTCAATACTCAAAAATGCCTTAAAAAATCGAAAATTCAACAAGAATAAGGAGCTGATAAGATTTCTAAGAGTAATAAAAGAAGAATCTAAAATCAATGTTGTTGGGTTTTATGACATGCATGAAATTCTCCAAAAACATAAGATGGGGGATTTGCCAAAAAAGGAAGTTTTAATCTCAAAAATCAGGGAAAAAGGATATGAGGCATGCAATACCCATTTCAAGGGAGAAGGGATAAGAAGTGATATATCAGTAAAGGAATTGTTTAAAATATTAAAAGGGCATTGAGACGATTTTTCTGGCTTTGAAGAATTCTTTAGTTGTTTTTATTGCATCTTTTTCATTAAACTTTTTGCATGTGTAGATAATCAAAGAAATAAACTTGGATGAAGTCCAAACATACACTGATATTCCAGAATCAATCAATGGAACAAAAGCGTCATACCCTTGATTTTCCTTTTTGCCTTCTCCGCCGGGTGAGAATATTATCGGTTTACCGTATGTCTTTAGCTTAAGTTCTTTTGTTATCCCATTAAAATAATCTTCAATGATTTTTTTGTCAACTTTTATTGTATAAAACAACTCCATAAGCAATCTTTGACGGAGTACATTTGGTGCTATATTTTTCATATTACGCCTTTGGAACACTACCCAACCGCCCTTCTGACATCGGTCACTTCTACAGATTCTACGCCTTTGATTTCGGATATTTTCTTTTCCAGCTCTTCGGTGCTGCCTTTGCTCTCGTCCATGACAAAGATGATGTTTAATGCCCTTAAGCCAAATGCTATAGGCTCCATTTGTGTCCTGAACTCCTTTGAGTCGCAAAAGTCAATTATCTTCTTTTTAGCCTCACCTTCAATCGCAGACAAGTCTATGCCTGGGTCATTTGGCATTATCCTAAAAGTGATGACGACCCTGGCCATATCAGTTTGGACCTTCAAAGGAGCAGGAGTTGCACTTGTATTTCGCAGCTATTTCCCTGCAGCGATTGCACCTGACAATCTCAACTTTCCCGCACCGCGGGCACATGAATCTAGTTGATCCTATTGTGTTTGATACCCTCCTCTTGCACGAGTTGCATACTGCTTGTTTTTCTGCCATTTTGCTGGTTCAGGATAAGCGGCTAATTTAAAAATGTTGTTGTTTCCTGAAATACAGAGCTGATTCTGCTCGAAATTGTTTGTGCTGAATAATTTCTTTTGTTGATTTGTATTTATATGTTTTTTTAATTATTATTGTATTTTGAGCGTATACAAATTAAGATCCTAAGAGATGATATTTGAAAGTCTTTATTCCACTTCAAGTCTTTCAACCTACCAAAACTGTAGTATTAAGTAATTAATTCAAGAAGTTAAAAGCAATATAGGGATAATATCAATTGAAGTGGTCCTTCAAGCGAATCGGAATCGCGGGCGGTGTATATGAGTACACCACAACATTCAGGATGAATGATGCAGGGTTTGTTTCGGGATCGAACATGATGTAGTAGGATCCCACAGGACCAAGACCTCCTGTTGCTGATTGAGGCAGGTTGCTCTCCGTGAATCGAATATGGCTATTTGATATAAACTCAAAAGGAAGTGTTCCTTCTGACCCTCCTGATATAGCACCGCACGAAAGATCTGCGCACTTTGGATTATTATTGGAGAGGAAATAGCTCTTGTACTTAAAAGGCATATCTGACCTGAAGTTGTTTCCATAGACATCCACTGTCGCGCCCGACTTGGTCTGAACAATCAGGGTTGATACTCCTGTAATAATCGGCTTCCCTGATGAGGCCTTGAAGCGGAGCGTGCACCAGTTGCTTGCGGTTCCGTCGGTATTTTTGATTCTGATCTGATGGTCGCCGAGCACCATGGTTGGTTGTGTCTCAAAAGAAAATTGATAACCTCCATAATATCCAGTTTGTTCTTTAGTTTGATCTTCCCAAGATCCACTTCCTACTGGGAAATGGGTAAGTGTTATCGGGTCAGTTCCGGGCGAATTTACATTTATGATGCCTCCTGTACCTGTTTTCCACTCGACCGATGCGCCTGCCTTGAGTAATAGACCATCCAAAGGCAAGAAATACCTACCTCCAACCTCGACAACATAGGTACCGTCCCATCCATCGCCAGAGTCACATCCAAGAGTTGGTGGACCGCTATATGGCGGAGGTGCAGGCTTTGGCGGAGGAAGTGGAATGTCAATGCCTGTGTACTGAAATACAACTTTAGTCAGCTGACCGCTAACAACATTAACAGTAATGCTACATTTCCCTGAAGCGCAAGTTGGCGTGAGAGGAAATGAAGCAACTGTACAGCCGCCTGAGTCAGTAAGAGATCGAGAGCAAGTTCCTGCACGTATCGTGTATGCTCCAGATAAGTCTGTAGCTGAGACTGTATGCAATCCAGTGGTGATATTTGAAAATTTGGTGGGATTTGTTATGACATCGGTAACAATAGGAGTTAGCTTGCCGTCAACCCAAACTATAGTGCCTGGAGGCGAAGCGCTAATATTCGAGCTGACTCGCTTTACATTGATTGTACTTGTTTGAGATTGAGACAGGATAGGATTTATAGTTTCCACGGGGCACGCAGGAAACTCGCAGTTTGCTCCAGTCCTGAAGACAGAGCTTCCGTCAGGGCAAACTTTGGCATCGGCAGGACATCCTCCACCTCCTGAAGAAGATTGATATTGGAAGACGATTTTAGTATTCATATTTGAGCTAACCTTAACTGAATAAACTGTGCACCACTTTCCATCACAAGTCGGTTGTGATGAGTACGAAGATACATTACATCCAGTTGTGCCTATAACAACAGTACACACCACGTAATACTCATAGTAATTTGGAAGATCAGTAACTCGTACCGTATAAGTACCTGGGGTTATATTCCTGAAGGCTGTTTTTCCGTCACTTGGATCATTGCTATGGTCAAAACCATAACCAGATACTTCTGCAACAGTTCCGGAAATTAGATTAAGACTTTGGTTGATGCGCTTTACTTTAATCATTCCTGTACCTTGAGTACGATACTGGAATTTCAACTTGGTCATCATGTTTGTGCTTACCTCAATTGGAGAAGCTGTGCACCACTTTCCATCGCATTTTGGCTTTGATGGATATGAAGAGACTGAACAACCTGTCCCTATAGCAGCAGTACATGTTCCATAGGACTCGTTATACAATGTAAGATCAGTGACTCGTACTGTATATGTGCCTGGTGTTATATTACTGAAGACTGTTTTTCCGTCACTTGGGTCATTGCTATACTCGAATCCATAACCAGATACCTCTGCAACAGTTCCGGAAATAAAGTTAGAGTTTTGATCAATTCTTGGTATTTTAATCACTGCTGTACCATTTTGTGGGCAAGCCGGAAACTCGCAGTTTGCTCCTGTTCTGAAGACAGTACTTCCGTCAGGGCAGATTTTTGCTTCCTTAGTGCATTGGTTAGTTTGATACTGGAATACTAACTTAGTCATCATGTTGGAGCTTACCTCAATTGGAGAAGCTGTGCACCACTTTCCATCGCATTTCGGTTGTGAAGGATATGAAGAGACAGCACATCCAGTTGTGCCTAATACAGCAACTTTGCATGTTCCATAGGACTCATCATAATCTGGAAGATCGGTGACACGGACTGTATATGTACCGGGAGTCAAATTAGTGAAGACTGTTTTTCCGTCATTTGCTTCATTGCTGTACTCCACTCCATAACCGATTACTTCCGCTACAGTTCCTGAAATAAGATTTAGGCTCTGGTTGATGCGTTTTACTTTGATTACTGCTGTACCCTTAGCACATATGTCATTTGTGCAATCCTCACATTGTTTTGGTAACCCTAGGAGCTGGCATCCATTAGTGCTGGTGTTGTCACAGCAAACGTATTTCTTGCATAAATTCACATCACATCCTGCAACTGCGCAGTCTTTCGGGCAAGTTCCCCTGTATGCTGGGGGACCTAGGCATCCTGGGGATGCATTTTGTCCGCAACCGCCGGGTTCGTCTGCTTCTCCAGTTTCACAGATTCCATTTCCGCAAGTGGATGTATTGCCGCATTCTGCCTTTACATAGCCATAAGTCTCATCTTTGTTTGCCAATGGGCTTGTTGACGTGCTCTTGCTTATGTAATCGAGCGCATCATCCTTTGTTATTTTTCTTTTAGTGCATGCACTGTCATTGCAGCCGTTTGGGCATGCAAAAGAAATTCTTTTGTAATTGTCTCCAATACAATAGTATTCAACAATAGAAGAGCCGGAGCAATAATCCATGATCTCATTGCTATTCACGCTGACAGTCCCTTTTATGTAATACTCCTGGCCTCCATCAGAATCTGTGCACAAGCCAACATTTGAGCAGGTTTCATTGTAATCAGGGCAGCAGTCTCCTGAATCAACGCATTCCTTGTCGCAAAAGCAGTCTCCTGTTTCGCTTTTCTTGCCGCAGAAATTAGTTATTGCACCATTATTTTCAAGCTTGCAGCTTCCGGAGACCGCACCATAAGCTGAAGGTATACTTAAGGCAAGAATTAAACAGATTATTCCTATCAGATGCCTGCTGAAACCTCTTTTCATTTTTTAGTTTTCTCAGATTAACAAGTATTTAAAGATTCCTATTTTGTTGAAATGACTTTATTTTCTTCATCTATTTCAAAAATTTCTCCAAGAAACTGATGTATAGTATATAAATTAGTTCTGCAATGGCTTGTTACTTGAGAGACTCTTGCAGAACCTCCAATCAAAGCCATAAAAGGCAAAATTTGATCTGCCAAATGTTTGTCAACAGGAGCTTTGCTTTCAATCTCCTTGATTAAATTGTCGGCAGCCTCCTTTCCTACAAATTCTGCTTTCTTGCCTTGTTCCCCTAAAGAATCTGCTCCAATCCTGATTGGATTATTCTCATCAATGTCCTCTTTATTTCTTGAGAAAATCGCCCAAAGAGTGATTCCGGAGCCTGTTGATTCTGTATCTTGATATTGTGCTATAATCCGGATTGGTACACTATATTTTTGTTTTAAAATTGATGATGATGACTCTGCCTGCCTTTCTGCAACTTTTGCCTGCTGCAGGTTCTTTGAAGCGTGGGATACCCCTTTTATTTGGATTAGGTTATATTGCTCTAATAGATTGTATTTTTTAATATTTTGTTTTAAATGGCTTTGAAAATCTTCAAATGCGGAAAAATCATTTATCCTGAATTTTGGGTTAATTTTAATTTCGACTTTGCCGTTTCCTTTGGGGTAATAGCCGCGCCTTAGCAATTTGCATTCAATCTTCGCAAACCTTTGTAATTGCGGCAACAGGATATTATTAAAATAATCGAAGCTAGGACTCCAAGCACCATCAGTACCACCGATTAAATCTATTTTAATTGGTCTATTTACAAATAAAGAAGGGAGTAGTAAACTTTGAAGTACTAGTGTTATACTTCCAGCAGTACCTATATCCAAATATAAGTTTTTACTTTTCAATCCAGATGGCTCGAATTTGAGGTATTCAGAACCAATTTCTACCCCATTAACTTTTGCGTCACAAAGTTGCTGAGCACCCTTTATACAGTATAAATGTTGGGCTTTTAAACCACTTGTAGGTCTTCCCTTCCTAATGTTATCAACCTCAAAGGATTTCTCTGTTAGTAAACTTAAAGCTAGAGCTATACGCACTATACTTCCGCCACCCTCCCCATATTCTCCTGATAGTGTAATCATACCTTTTTAATCACGCCAATACTTATAAAACTTATTATAATGAG
>CAZMBY010000006.1:0-35532 GCA_964564925.1 uncultured Methanosarcinales archaeon | reverse complement strand
TATGCAGAAAAATGATGAAGTCATTTATAGATAGGGAGAATGAAATATTCAATATTTTGGAAAGCTTCAATAAAGCTGGGCTTAATTATGTTTTGGTGGGAGGATATGCTGTATCTGCATACATGCACAGGTTTTCTGTAGACGCTGATGTCTGCATAGACAAAAAGGAATTGCCTTCGTTCCAGGGTGTGCTGAAATCAAGCCATTTTGAATTTGTAAAAAGGAAAAATTTAGAGGACATTTACAAAGGTGAGTTTGAATGCTATGCGAAAAAGACAGGATTGCCCGTTACTGTTGATTTGATGGTTGGCAGTATTGTAAGCAGGCAAACAAACGCTTCTATAAGCTTTTCCCAGATTCATAAAAATTCCCTTATTAAGGTGATTATAGGGATAGAGAAGACAATAAGCGCAAGAATTCCGATAAGGGAAATCTTAATAGCTTTGAAAATAAATGCAGCAAGGCTGACAGATGCGAGGGATATTGCCGCATTATGCCACAACATTGATTTTGAGATTATAGCCAAGTTTATTAATAGCGGGAATACAAAAGACATTCACAGCAATTTAAGCAAGCTGCTTTCTTATTTTGAAAGCGATAATTTCAAAGACTCATTCAAAGGGGTTTTTTCAATAGAAAAGCTTCCAAAAGGAAATATTGAAAATGGAATTAAATTAATGAAAAGATTGCAAGCTGAAATAAAAGCAAAAGAAGGGTGCTCTGGAGATTGGTAAGATTTAATTTTTTGTGACTTTTAAGTAGTAAAGACAGAAAGTTTTAAAAAGAAATAAATTATTCTAAAAACAACCAATCTAGGCACTTCTCATCGCTTCCTTAACTTCCTTTTCATTATATCCTTGCCTGAAAAGCGCCTGTTTTATCTGGTCAATGCTGAAGCCGCGCCGCAGGTTCTCATTTATGTATTGGCGCACTGCAGCAATGGCGTGATTCTCCCTCCTGTTTCGGATCAAAATAAAAACAACTATGCCAGCAATTGCAGCACCTAGTCCAGTCCACAGCATGTAATTTGAAAAAAGATCAGATGAAAGAGCATCCGCAGCCGGCTCGTTGCCTTCTTGATTAGGAATTTCCTCATCCTTATTGACTGGAGGCGTTACAATAGCCTTATTGTCAGAATTTTGAGAGCAATCAGAGTCTGCCTTTGATGTGCAGTCCGGGTCGCAAATCTTATCCAGGATGCCATCGCAAAAATCGTCTTTGCCGCCGGAAGCGCAATCAAGCTCACAGCTTTTGTAGGACTCGTGAGGCTGGCATTCGCTATCGCCACATGTGTCTGAAAATGAGCCGACATCGATGTCCATAATTTTTGAATTCTGAAGGTTGTAAACTTCTATCCTTGATGCTTTTTTATTGTACGCAATGTAGATGATATAATTCTTGTTTTCAGCCATATTGTAGTAGACCTTGCCAATGTCAGTATCTGCGAAAGATACTGTCTTAATCAAAAATCCGGATTTGTCAATGCTTAATGCAGGATTTTCAATTTCCCTCAATGATACGCTATTGAAAGTCACGGAACCGAATAAATAATTTACATCCAGCACAAAATATTGCGCAGCGGTTGCGCTATTAACAAGGAGGAGCATTGATAAGGCAAAAAAAACTGGTTTCCATTTCATTTTATGCTTACATTCAGCTCAAATTGGGCGAATGCTGTGTTGTCATTAGTGTCTGTTGCCTCTATAAGTATGGGGTTTGTGCCGTTCACTAATGCCAAAGACGTGATTTGAGGTGTTTGCGCATTGATGACATTGCTAAAGACTGCAGTCCCCTCTAGGTAGATTGTATAGGCAATTGGCATATTTTGAGACAAGATGCTATAGTTGAGGTTTATAATGGAGGTATTGTAAATTGTATTTGTCGGAGTGTGGATTGTGATTCGTGGCGGCAGTAAATTAAGAATCTCGTCTACAATTTTCTTTGGAGTCACAATGTAGTCGCAAAGGCTGGCTAATGACACATCTATGTCCACATCACTTATGTTATTGTAGAATAAAATCTGCGGGTTTACCCTTATCAAGCCTGTGTCTTCCTGGACGCAATAATCCTCATTCTTATCCAAAATAATGACTGTATCTTTTTGGTTGCTGTATGCCGGGCACGAGCCTGAGATTGCGCTAAGCAATGCCTGTGCATCAGCATATTGCAATGACTGCTCTAGCCTGTAGACATTAAATTTCTGCCTGTTTTGGGCGAATTCATCAGCAGAAAAAAGCATGGATACCGCATTATTGACGTCTTCAGCAAATTTCCCGTATCCATCACTCAGGTTAGCGTAATGGTTGGCTGCGAAAATTAGGCTGCGCCTTTCATTTGGATCAGCCCATTCGTTAAAGATTGGCAGGCATTTGTTCTTATTTAAAACGACAATGTTGTGTGATTTGTTTGTTCCGTATTCGGTTTCATCCTTGAATTTTATGATTATGCTGATTTCCATCCTCTTAAACCCGTCAAAATTTGCCAGCTTTGAGCTTAGCCAGTTGTTGCCGTACACATTGTCATTTGCCGCGCCATCATTATGCGAACCGTCGTCAAAAAGCACCAAATATTCGACAAAATTCAGGCTGTCCTTTATGACAGCAGTAACAGCCAAAACATCCATTTTGTCATACAAGTAGTATTTTATGTTGAATGACGAGCCGTAATAATCTGCCACTGGGTGCACAGACAGGACTCCAGCGCCCCTTTTGCTTTTTGGATCATAGAGGGATGCCAAGTAAGAGGCATCTGTGACATTCCTGCAGGAAATTATTTCACTGCAATCCCTTTTTACATATTTTCCAAAGCCCTTGACGCAATTGTCATAAAGATAGTTTGTCAGGCAATAGCCTTCCTTGTCAATGCAGCATCCGACAATGCACTCGTTCAATTCGCTGCATTGCTTATTTTCAGCTAATTTGCCGTAGCATTCATTTATTGACGTTTCCTGGCATACAGGAATGCAGCAGCCTTGGCTTTCGCCTTGAGTTGTGGCAAGCCCGACAATATTCTGCTGCTGGCCTTCTAATGGAAAAAAATTAAAAAGGAAAAGCGACAATATGGCTACTGCAGAAACAGCCAACGCATATTTCTTGACGAATTGCGTTTCTTGATGCTTTCTCATCATTCCGTCAACATAAGACTCATCATAGCCGTGGCTCACTAAAACTTTTTTGACTGCATGCCTGGAATGCCCCTTACTCAGGTTATGCCTGATGTATGTTCTCAGTTTCCTGTCAATTTTTTTCTTGTTTAGCATTTTTAAAATTGGACGAAAGTTTTATATAGATGAATATCTAAGAATATTATTATGAAAGCGGTGCTAATAAAACCAGTTGAAAAATCAATAGCAGAGATTCTTATAGATAAATTAATGTTTAAATCCCATTCCGAATCTCTTAAGGCTTTTGACAACATGAATATCACTGAATACTTCAGGAAACTAAGGGACATTAGAGCTAAGCACAAGACTTTTTAAATTCTCAAAGCTGATTATATTTGGGTTTCTTAGTTTTTTATTTTTGTTGATTAAGGTAAAAGCATCTAGCGCTTTTGGACTTCTCATAGTTTTCCTGTTATCTGTAACAATGAACTCTACATTGGCGGCGGTAGCAGAAGCCACAATTTGACAATCTTCCATTGTAATCTTTGCTTTTTCATCTTTACATTCCTTAAAATACTCTAAAGCTAATGATTCGATATAGCTAGTTAGCCTAATTTCGCCTGATATTACCGCATAGTACAACTCTTTCATTCTAGTTCTTGGTTCACTATTGGTTATAGCATCGATCTCGTCATTTATTACTTTAAATCCTAAAACACTGAATCGCTTTTCCAGCTTTTGTTTTTCATCTGCAATATGAACCAAAATATTTGCTACCTCTTTTCTTTCTAAAGCCAAGCCATAGATATTTGTGTCAATGATCATCTTTTTCATTTTTTCAATTTTTTATCAATTTCCTTTTTATTTAGCATTTCAGTAAAATGATGCTGTGCATTTCACGCTGCATGGCATACACAAGGTTTTCTGGATGAAATTGCATTTCTTGATGAAAGCGCAGACATTGACAGCTTGTCCAGCTGTAACCTTAGTATCACCTTTTGGAATGCACATACCTGTTCCGTCTTTTTCTTGTTTTTCAATTGTTATTGTTTGGTCACATGCAGGGTAAAATGCCTGGCAATTATCAGGTGATTGATCATAAAATGCACCGGTCGATCCAATTACCAATGTAGCCATGGAAAGAACACCGATAGCTATAGATGCAACTCCAAGAGCAAATGCTGTACTTGCGGTTACAATACCTGTAAAACTGCTCGCGAGAGCTGCTCCCATTGATTCAACTATCCCAGTTAATCCTCCTATCCCACCCATTGCAGCACCAGAACCACCAGCAATTGTGGCAAGTCCTCCAAGTAGAGGTCCGAGAAAACTCAATACTACCGTCACAATCGCAATCACCATTATAATCAAACTTATATAGCATCCCGCATTGGGCTCTAAGAGATGCTCTGCCAATGTTTTCTTCAGCTGCTGCGATGAGCAGTAGATTGCTGTAAATTCTGTGAAGCCCAGAATGTTCGAAAAGACTCTTTTCTTTTCAGGCTCGTGCTTTGAAACTATTGGAACCCAAAATCCTTTCTTGCCCATCAAAATTCCCACGCCTTTGTCGTCTTTTTTTTCGTCGTCATAGTAAATTGTAAGCTTTTCACGATTGTTGAACAGTATTCCAGAAGGCTCAAAGGTGTATATTGCATTGTCAATAACATACTTTATGTCCTGCCTCTGCATCACTTTGTCATTCTGCTTGTAGACAGGGACATCTTTTGTTGTGACTTCGTTAGGGTATGTCTGCTGGACGCTGAGGTAACTCACATCAGAATTATTCAGGCTTACTGTGGTGCCTTCGCTTATGTCAAGCTGCGCTTTCCTGTCAACGGAGTAGATAGTGTAAGGGGCCAATGTGGGGCTTGTTGCGCTTTTTGGCTGCAAATCAGTTATTTTCTTGAGGCTTGAATTGCCAAGCTTTGCAGCAAACGTGAAAGTATAAAATTGGTTTTTTGGCGTTATTGATTTCTTGTCAGTTATTGTAAAGCTCATGACGTTATCAACCGGAACTTCATATGAAATATCAAAGTCAAGGCTTTTTATATAGTCCATTTTCTTTAATGGATCTTCCACGTCAAAATCAGCATCGAACAGCCTTTCATTCATTTCAGTTGCAGCCTCAAAAGCTGAGCGGTATCTCACATTCAGGATGTTAAAGAACATGGATAATTCTTTTGTAAAGGTTGCCTTGCTCAATTTTATCGGGTAGTTTATCTCAACCGTCACGTCATTGTTGCCAAACTCTATGCGAGTTGTTGGCTTCCCTTTTTCGATTGAAAAGCCGTATTGGGTTGAATTTCCGCTATCAATGCATCTTGGCAGGCTCTTGTTGATGTGCTGCATCAATCTTTCCTGCGTTTGGTTCAGGAATGGCTGTATGTTGGCCTGCTCAAGGTACCAGAAGCTGGTTCCCTTGAAGTTGATTAGCTGCGGCACCTCCAAATAGCCTCCGGTTTTTCCAAGAAGCTCTATGCCTTCAAAACTGGTTTTCTTGATGCAGTCATTGATCAATTTCTCAATTTCTGAAGCCTGCAGGCTAAGCGTGGATAAGTCAGCGGATTCCTGCTCAACCTTTGCTGTTTTCAGGTTTTTGAACAGTAAGAACCCAAAAACCGCAACCAGAAGTATGACCAATCCAACGATTGCAAATATTGTTATTTGGGATTTCTTAGAATTAGACTTTATTTTTTGCATGTGTCTCTTTTATGAACAATTTTGTAGCCTGCTTTATTCGGTATTTAAATTGTATATAAATTTTATTGTTTTGCCGTATCGATAAAAACATTTAAATATTGGAAGCGCCATCTTAAATTTCTAAAGAGATTAAGATGAAGCAGGAAATCAGCGAAGTCAAAAAGCAGCCAGTAACCAAAGATATGACTATAAGCGATGTTGTTTCAAAATACCCATCGTGCATAGAGATTTTACTTTCTTCAGGGGTCCACTGTGTCGGTTGCCACGTCTCACATTACGAGACTTTGGAGCAGGGCTTCAAGGGCCACGGCATGAGCGATGAGGAGATTGAGGAAGTCATCGCAAAGCTGAACAATGCAGCGGAAGAATCCAAGGATGAAATTGGAAAGGAATTCATCATTACAAACAAGGCAGCCGAAAAGCTGGCTGAAGTCCTGAAGGAAAACAACAAGGAAGGCTCTGGATTGAGGGTTGAAATAATTCCAGGCGGCTGCTCCGGATTCCAATACGGCCTTGAAGTGGACGACAATTCAACAGACCTTGACAATGTAATTGAGGAGAAAGGCGTCAAGATCATCATAAGCAAGGAGAACTTGCAGTTCTTGAAAGGCGCAAAGCTAGATTATGTTGACTCTTTACAAGGCGGAGGCTTCAAGATAAGCAACCCAAATGCTCACAGCTCATGCGGATGCGGGCAGAGCTTTGAGTACTGAACAAGTTTCTTAAGGTGAATTTTATGGGGCAGAAAGGAAAAGAAATAGCAAAGCTTGACCATAAATGGCTGTTGAATGAGCTGAAAAAAGCTTATGCTTTTGAGTGGGTTGTCCATTACTATGCGTCTCTGGCTTCTAATATTTTATCCGGTCACAGGACAATAGTCTATTCGGAAGTCTTCAAAAAAGCTGCTGAAGGGGAGTTTGGGCACGCAAATAGGATAGCAAAGAGGATTTCAGAGATTGGAGGCGAGCCTCCTGAAACAATGTCTGAGATTGAAAGGCTCGCGGGATTTGGAAAAATTAATTTTCCGAAAAAAAGGAGTGATACTGCAGCATTTGTCAGGATATTTCTTGAGATGGAAAGGCATGCGATTGGATTATACAACGACTTGGCCCAAAAAACACATGGCAAGGATTTGGTGACTCATGAGCTTGCAGAAGACCTGCTTGCTGAAGAAGTCGCTGAAGAAGAAGAATATGAAAATTTGCTGAGGGAGTAGTTTAAGCCATATAATATATCTATATCACTTTATTTTTCTCAAACAACAATTATCCTTAGGTTCTTTAATAAAACAAGATTTATAAACAGCCTTTGAACCATTTCTGCAATGGTCGAGGAAAAGGATTTTGCATTGTTAACCGATTTATATGAATTGACAATGTGCGCAAGCTATTTTGACAATAAAATTAAAGATATAGCTACATTCGATTTGTTCATACGGCAGCTTCCCCCGAACCGCTCATACTTAATTGCAGCAGGCCTGGAAGATTGCCTCAATTATTTAGAAAACTTAAAATTCAGTGAAGAGCATATAAAGTTCCTTAAATCGAAAAAGATTTTTAAGAATGATTTTCTTGGCTACCTAAAAAATTTCAAGTTTACCGGCGACATCTATGCTATGCCCGAAGGGACTATTTTCTTTCCGAATGAGCCAATAATCAGCGTAACAGCTCCAATAATTGAGGCGCAAATAGTTGAAACTTTTCTGTTAAATGCTATTAACCTGCAGACCACAATTGCGACAAAGGCTTCAAGGGTCGTGAATGCTGCACGGCAAAAACCAGTGGTCGATTTCTCATTAAGAAGAACGCAAGGCACTGATGCCGGGTTAAAAGTTGCACGGTCAAGCTACATTGCAGGCTGCATCGGCACTTCGAATGTGCTTGCCGGAATGAAATACAACATTCCAATTTATGGGACAATGGCTCATAGCTTTGTAATGGCTTTCGAAAATGAGGAAAAAAGCTTTGAGGCATATGCAAAGACATTCCCAGACTCCTCGACTCTTTTGGTGGATACATATGATACTCTAAAGGGTGTTGAAAAGGCACGCAAAATTGCTAAAAGGCTTGAAAGCAAAGGCCATAAACTTAAGGCGATAAGGCTTGATTCAGGAGACTTGGCTTCTTTGAGCAAATCAGCAAGGAAAATTCTTGATTCAAACGGATTGAAACATGTGGATATCTTTGCAAGCGGAAACCTTGACGAATACAAAATTGAAGAGCTGCTTAACAAAGGCGCAAAAATTGACGCCTTCGGCGTCGGAACTTCGATGGGTGTGAGCAAGGATTCTCCCTATTGCGACGTTGTTTACAAGCTTGTGGAGATAAGCAACCATGGGAAGCATCTTCCAACAATGAAGCTAAGCCAAGGCAAAGTCACTTATCCCGGAAAAAAGCAGATTTACAGAATAACTGATAAAAACGGGAATTATGTGAAGGATATCCTGGCATTGGAGGATGAAAAAATATATGGTGAAAAAATGTTAACTGAATTCATGGAAAATGGAAAAATCATCCAGAAAATGCCATCATTAAATGAAACCAGAAAAGCGGCAAAGGAAAATTTAGCAAGATTGCCGGATAAATACAAAAAATTAATGAATCCAATTAATTATGATGTTAAGATTAGCGGCAAATTAAGAAAATTAACGCAAAAGCTGAATAAAGCCCTCAAGCAAAACCTTTAAATAAAAATTTGATTCTTATTCTGATTGAGTTAAAATGCCAAAATCTGAATTGCCTGTTCCGCCGCATTTTGATAAGCAAAAATTGGATAAAGCCTGGAGGGTAGATTATCAGAAAGTTGCGGAGGACGCTGGAAAATGGAGAAGAAAGCACAGTATACTATCTGCTTCCAAGGACAAGTTCAGGACATGCTTATTGCTTGTTGATGTTCAAAATACATTTTGCCTGCCGGATTTTGAGCTTTTCGTTGCAGGACGCTCTGGACAGGCTGCTGTGGATGACTGCAGAAGAACTTGCGAATTCATCTACAAGAACCTCAAAAGTATCACCCAAATTGCCGCAACAATGGATACGCATTTTGCAATGCAGATCTTTCATCCTATATTTTTAGTCAATGAAAAGGGCCGGCATCCTGCGCCATTCACCCTAATTTCTGATAAAGATATCAAAAGAGGAATCTGGAAATTCAATCCAGAGATTGCAAAAACCCTCGATATCAATGAAGAATATGCGCAAAAATACCTGCAATATTACGCGGAGCATTTGAAAAAAAGCGGCAAATATGATCTTACTGTCTGGCCTTATCATGCAATGCTGGGTGGAATCGGCCATGCCCTTGTTTCATCAGTTGAAGAGTCAATTTTCTTTCACAGCATAGCCAGGAATGTCCAGGCAGATTTTCAGGTTAAAGGAAACAATCCATTGACGGAGCATTACTCCATCCTTGGTCCTGAAGTTGCAACGGATTTTGAAAACAGGCAGATAGAGCCAAAAAATATCAAATTTATGGATAGATTGCTGGGATTCGATGCAATAATAATAGCTGGCCAGGCAAAAAGCCATTGCGTTGCCTGGACAATCAATGACTTGTTGTCAGGAATTGCAAAGAGGAAAAAGGAATTGGCAAAAAAGATTTACTTGCTGGAAGATTGCACATCTCCTGTTGTTGTGCCGGGTATTGTTGATTATACTGAACAGGCTGATGAGGCTTTCAGGAAATTTAAATCGGCTGGGATGAATATCGTAAAGTCAACTCAGCCAATCGAAAGCTGGAAAGGAATTAAATTGAGGCAGTAAAGTTTTTATTGAGGCATCTATTTCTATGCCAGTGGAGGCGGGATTTCAATACAATTTGAATGATAATTCACGGGAAATTAGATTTAAACCATGCCAGCCACTTAATGAAATAAAGAAAATGAAATTCAAGACAATTAATCCTGCAACAGAAGAAGCCATTGCGGAATTCGACACAATATCCAAAGAAGAAATCTTGGAGGCTGCTGAAAAATCTCATTCTGCTTTCAAAGACTGGAGGAAAGTTGACATTTCTGAAAGAAGCTCTTCTTTTAGAAAATTGGCAAGTGTGCTGAGGGATAACAAAGAAAGATATTCCAAATTAATGACTCTTGAGATGGGCAAGCCGATAAAGCAGTCATTGGCAGAAGTGGAAAAGTGCGCATGGTGTGCTGAATTTTACGCCGACAATGCCGGGAAATGGCTTGAGGAAGAATCTGTGCAGGCAGACGGAAAAAGCCATTTTGTTTCGTTTGAGCCGCTTGGCGTCATCCTCTCGATAATGCCATGGAATTTTCCTTTCTGGCAGGCTTTTAGGTTCGGAATTCCGACTTTGATCGCAGGAAATGCTTCAATCCTGAAGCACTCAAATCAAGTTCCACAATGCGCTTTGGCAATAGAAGAAGCTTATACTGAAGCAGGTTTTCCTGAATACGTTTTCAAGACTGTGATAACAGACCATGAATCTGTCGCTGAATTAGTCAAGTCTGATATGATACAGGGAGTTTCTTTGACAGGAAGCACTGCTGCAGGGGCGAGAATTGCGGAGCTTGCAGGCAAGAATCTGAAGAAAGTCGTGCTTGAGCTTGGCGGCTCTGACCCATTCATTGTCTTGGATGATGCTGACATTGAATCTGCAGCGAGAAATGCTATCATTGGAAGGACTTTAAACTCAGGCCAAAGCTGCATTGCTGCAAAAAGGTTCATTGTCATGAAAAATGTTGCAGAGGAATTTTCAGGAAAATTTGCAGAGTACACAAGCAATTTGGTTGTTGGTGATCCAATGGATTTGAAAACTGATGTCGGCCCTTTAGTAAACAAAGATGGGCTTTTACAGATTGAATCACAAGTTCATGATGCTGTTTCAAAAGGAGCTAAAATCCTTGCTGGAGGAAAAAGACTGGAAAGGAAAGGATTCTTTTTCATGCCGACTGTTTTGGGCAACGTAAAAGATGATATGAGGGTTGTAACCGAGGAAGTCTTTGGCCCAGTTGCTCCAATTATAATTGTCTATGATGAAGAAGAAGCGATAAAGATTGCAAACAGCACTGAATTTGGGTTGGGGGCAAGCATCTGGACAAGAGATGAAAGCAAGGGCTTGCACATTGCAAAGCAATTGGAAGTGGGGGATGTCTTCATAAACTCAATAGTCAAATCCGATCCCAGGATGCCGTTTGGCGGCGTGAAGAAAAGCGGAATCGGAAGAGAATTATCAAAATATGGGTTGAAGGAATTTGTGAATGTGAAAGGATATAATACTTATGAGGCTAAGAGATGAAAAAATACATTCTAAAAACAAAAAGAGATATTAAAATCCTAAATCTAAGCAAAAAACTTGAAAAGTCTAAATTGACCAAAAATGACAGAAATGTAGTAGCTTTAATTAAGACCAACTTGAAAAAGATTGGAGAAAATATTTAATAACTGAGTTGGAAAAACTCTTGAAAAAATAAACAGTATAAGGAATAAATCAAAATGACAGAATTATTATATGGAGTTATACCACCTGTACCGACACCATTCCTTAATGAAAAGTATGACCCAAAAAGCCATCAGAGAGTTTGCAGGTTTCTTGTGGAAAAAAGAGTCAATGGAATTCTGGTTTTGGGAGTGACAGGAGAAGCCACTTTTTTAACTATTGAACAGAAGATGGAAGCAATTGCTGCCACCTCCCGAGTTCCAAGAAATAATGTTAATTTTTTCGCGAATATAACTGAAGGAGATATTAGTGATGCAATTAGACTCGCTCAGCATGCAGAAAAACAAAGTTATGATGCCTTGGTTTATGCTCCCTTGTTTGCCCAAAGTCCGTATCCTGTAAAAGATTTGGAAAAATTAGTTGAAGCCACGAAAAAGCCATTAGTATTCTACAGCAATTCTGAATATACCCATGGAAATGAAATCGGAAAACCGCTTGTAGAGGAATTATTGGATAGGTTTGGCGAACGAATTCAGGGTATAAAGGTGAGCACTGGTCCAATAAATGTTTTTATTGGAGTCAGAGATGATTATCCATATTTTAATGTTGCCCAAGGGAGCGAACAGGGGCTAATTGCCAATCCACACAGTAAGGTAGATGCAATTGTTCCAAGCGCAGCAGTGCACGACCCAGAGCTTCTCTTCCACATTTACGATAGAATATGTAGGGGGGAACAGCATAGACTAGACACAGAATTTGCTGCACTCGGGCATTACCATCAGCAAGACAAGCAAAACGGTGGAACAATACAATCAATTAAATCCAGACTGAGCCGTATGAAATTTAAAGGTGCGCTAATTTTTAAATCTGATGAATTGTCACCAAAGAATCCAAACAGAAGAAAATGAAATCATCCGACTTATTTGTAAAATGCATGGAAAATGAAAAATTTGAAGCGAAGACTATTTAAATACTTGAATATTTGACTTACTAGTGAACCAGATGCAAATTAAAGCAGAATTCAAGAATGGGCATTTTGTACCATTGCGTAAAATAAAATTAAGCGAAGGAGAAATAGTTGAGTTAGATATCGTGCCAAAAAAGCAGTTCTCATGGAGGGGGGCTTTAAAAAACATCAAAGCTACTTCAGTAGAATTACAGCATAAGGTTAAGGATTTGTGGTAAAATGTACTTAATCGACACAAATATATTTCTTGAGATATTGCTTGAACAGGATAAATATGAAGAATGTGAAGTGTTATTGAATAAGATTGGTCAGAGCAAAGCATTATTTTATGTTAGTTCTTTCACATTGCATTCAATTGAAGTTTTGATGGTAAGAAATAATAAAATCAAAGAGTTGTCAGAATTCATTTCTTATGTTAATTCAAGTAAAATTGTACGCCTTGAAACTAACACTGCTGACGAGCTGCAAGTGTTGGATATTATGAAAAGACTCAAACTTGATTTTGACGATGCATTGCAATTTTATTTATGTGAGAAATACAAACTGAATATAATCAGTTATGATAAGCATTTCGACAAAACACCGTTAAAAAGAATGGAACCAAAGGAGTTATTGATAGAAAGTTAAGAGGGGGAACTATCACGAAAGGCCAAAAGGAGTATAAATGACAAAGAAAATAGTTTTAATAGAGAATGCATAAAGAAGGATAAAATATGGATACAAAGTACTTATTTTGGATATTATTGGGTTTAATACTCATTGAAGCCTGTGGCACCAATATTCCCGATAGTAATCAAAATGATATAAATGAAGTTGTGACAAGTTCCAGTCAACTTGATAAAGTAGAAAGGGTTGATTGTGATTTTCGCGATGGTGTAAGAAGGGACAATTGCCATTTGCGTAAAGCACTTGAAACTAACAATGAAAGCTTATGCCCATATAGCAGCTATCAAGACTGCGTTCTGGTACTTGGAATGAAAACATCTGATAATCAGGTATGTAGGAGGAAGCTTGAATGGGCAAATTCAATCTACTGTTCGGATATTATTTCAAAATATATTGAGTCCAAATCCTGTGAGAATGTAACAAAAAAGGACTGGTGTGTTGGTGCAAAAGCAAGATTGAATTTGAATCTATCGTTGTGTGAAGAGTCAAAATCCAAAGACAAGTGTTATTTGGATATAGCAAGCATGAACTTTGATGAATCAGTTTGCGAGAAAATAATAGATCAGACTCTCGAAGATCAATGCAATGCGGAAATTGCAGTTCATGAAAATTCTCCAAAAAAATGTGAAAAAATTGACAATGACTATACAAAATGGAATTGTTATATTGACGTTAGTATGAAGACGTTAAATTTGGAAACTTGTTATTTGATAGAAGATGAAGATTATAAAGAAGATTGTATAGGAATTTTAGCGGCTTTAACCAATAGACCGGAATTATGCAGCACAATAGAAGATGAAGATAATAAGGATTGGTGCCAGTATAGAATATCCATGAAAGAAAGTGATTGTAACCTAATTAAGGACAATGACATTAAAGATGATTGTATTCTAAAGATTGCCTTTCGATCTCTTGACCCAAAAAAGTGCAGCAAAATTACAGATCCAGTAAAAAAGTCTAAATCTTGCATAGTTGAGATAGCATCAATACTAAAAGATGAAAAAATCTGCGGCTCCCTAAGTGAAGCTGAAGATAAAGACACATGCTATATAAGACTGGTCGAAATTAAGGAAGACGTAAGATTATGTGGAAAACTTCTTGATGAAGAATATAGAGATATTTGCTATTCAGGAATGGCTCTAATTAAACTAGATGTTAAAATATGTGAAAAGATAAGTGATGATGGAGAAAAGACTCATTGCAAAGCAGAAGTTTATTCCGAGCTTGATTTAAATGATGAAAAATGAAATCCTCCGACTTATTCGTCAAATGCCTTGAAAATGAGGAAGTAGAATACATCTTCGGCGTTCCAGGAGAGGAAAACGAAGACATAATGATTTCTCTGATAGATTCAAAAATAAAATTTATTCCGACAAGGCACGAGCAGGGAGCTGCTTTCATGGCAGCGATATACGGCAGATTGACTGGAAAAGCAGGAGTTTGCCTTGCAACTTTAGGTCCTGGGGCTATGAACCTGACAACGGGATTGGCAGAGGCGCATCTCGGCAATATGCCCCTTGTCGCAATAACCGGACAGGGAGGGCTCCACAGGTTTGATAAGGAGAATTTCCAGTTTATTGACGTGTTTGAAGTATTCAAGCCAATAACAAAATGGAATGCCTCCATTTCATCCGCATCAACCATACCCGAAAGGATAAGGAAGGCATTTAAAGTCGCTGAAACGGAAAGGCCTGGCCCCACTCATCTCGAGCTGCCTGAAGACGTTGCAAAGATGGAAGTGAACGGAAAGCCATTCTCAAAAACAAAGCTGAGAAGGCCGAGCGCTGATGGAAAAGCAGTAGAACAGGCAATGGAAATGATAAAGCAGGCAAAGAATCCATTGATATTGGCGGGCAACGGGTGCGTAAGGACAAGGGTAAGCAAGCAGCTTAACGCCTTTGTTGAAGAGAGAGGCATTCCCATTGTCCATACGCAAATGGGCAAGGGCGCAATAAGCGACAAATCACAATACTCATTGTTCACAACAGGAATTCATGCAAGGGACTATTATGTCTGCGGTTTTGACAGGGCAGACTTGATAATTACACTGGGTTACAACATTGTTGAATTCTCCCCGATCCACTGGAATAAGTCAAAGGACAAGAAGATTATGCATATAGATTTCCTGCCAAGTGAAGTCGATGAATATTACAACCCTGATTTGGAAGTCATAGGCGATGTTTCCAACACTCTATGGGTCTTAAGGGAGAAGCTCAAGAATGAGCCAAAAAAGAATCCTGAATATTTCTTCAAGCTGAGAAAGACAATTCTTGAGGACCATCTTGAAAAAGTAAATGACAGCAGCTTTCCTTTAAAGCCGCAAAGAATAATTCACGAGATTAGAAAAGCGCTTTCTGATTCCGATATTGTCGTTTCCGATGTCGGCATGCACAAGATATGGACTGCAAGGATGTACAAGACTTATGAGCCCAACACATGCCTCATAGACAACGGATTGTGCTCTATGGGGATAGCATTGCCAGGGGCGATTGCTGCCAAGCTTGTCCACCCTGACAAGAAGGTTGTCGTAATCTGCGGTGATGGAGGATTTATGATGAACTCCCAGGAAATAGAGACTGGATTGAGGCTAGGCCTGAATTTTGTCATTGTCATCTTCAACGATTCAAAATATGGGATGATAGAATGGAAGCAGCAGATGCACCATTCAAAGACTTATGGAATTGAATTTGGCAATCCTGATTTTGTCAAGTATGCTGAAAGCTTTGGGGCAGTAGGCTATAGGGTCAGCAAGGCAGAAGATTTTTCCGGTATTTTAAAGAAGGCTCTGGATGAGCAAACTGTAGTGATAATTGATGTTCCAATTGATTATTCTGAAAACTTTGAATTGGTTAGGAAATTAGGGCAGGAGATTTGCCCGGTTTAGAGTTTGGAGGGTTTAAAAGTAGATATTTTTAAAAATGGTGATGATTTGAATTAAAAGAATTATATTGATTTTTGTATTGAGTATTTTGTGTTTACCAATAGTTTTTTCTGTACAAAAAGAATGTTACCCAGATGTTAATATTAACTTGGATTTAGTTTCTAAAGTCATAGGGACTGAAAAAAATAGCGATTTTCAATTTAATTACTTTAAAGAATCTGATATTTTATGGATTGATAAATTAAGCGTAACAAACCTTGGAGATTGTAATATCACGGAAATAAGAATTGACTTACATATAAGACCACAAGCAGGTTACAAATTTAAAGAAAAACATGCTCAAAATTATAATGATAGGGGGTATCATTTCCCAACATTAGTGTAAATCAAACAGTAATCCTATCAAGAGAGTATTTCAGTAACTATCATTTTGTGTTAGGTAATAAAACTACAAATATCTCATATGGGCATTTGGGTTATGATTTAGACGAGATTGGTGACTGGATAATAACTTATGAAATCAAAGATAAATTTGGGAATAGAATTGGTTCTTCTAATTTTCATGTAAATGGGGTGGATATAAACTGGTTTAAGGTCATAACACTTTTAGAAGCTTCATTGGATGATTATAATAAAATTACTTTGGATAATAATATTCAAATATGATGGTTAACGAGGTTTCTTTATATTTTAACTGGTTTATTACTTGCTCTATCGGCTTTATCTTATTATTTTTCTTATAAATCTGATGTAAATCAAACAAAAGAACTGAAAGATATTAAAGTTTTTTTGAAAGAGATATTAGAAAAAATACCGCAAAGACCTACAGTAAAAACTGGGATCAAAACTAAAAAAATCAAAAAATAATTTTACAATATCTCTGCATTTTCCAAATCCTTGAAATGCATGTCTTTTGTCAATATTTTCAAATCGTAATATAATGATGTTGCAAGTATCAAAGAATCAACCATTCCCCAGTTTTTGACAATTTTCTTCCTTTGGTGATTGATCTTTCCAGCAGAGATTAAAATCGTTTCATTTAATTCCAAGATTCTTGAGCCTTTTTTTATGCCTTCAATATATTCCATCATCATGTGCTCCATTTTGCTCTTAAAACACCAGTTGACAATTTCTGCAAATGTGATTTCACTTGTAAAATTTTCTTCATTTTTCAGTATTTCTTGCACAATTAGGCATTTATCTGTATCCTGAAATAACTCTATCCAAGCTGAAGTATCCAGTAGCATCAGTATCTTTCTAGTCTATCAGTTTTGTCTCTAACAAATGGTTTATGCCCTTTAGCTGTTCCAATCAGCTTCCAAATCTCTTCTAATTTTCTTTGCCTTAAAATAGAAAGTTGTATCTCTTCCCCAATTTTTATTTTTTCTTGCTCTGCTACTCCCTTAGGTATCAATACTCCGATTGAGGTACCAACCTTTCTTACCTTTGCTTTAAATGAATCTATCATTTCACATCACATTATAATAAATTATAATAAATATATAAAAGTATGGATATTGCATTGGAAAATTTTTGTTGTATGAGTTCTATTTCATTAATTAGTATACTTTTTTCTATATTAATATACGAAATCACAACATTTAAATATAAGCGTATAAACTATAATGCTTCAAAAGTTTTTTGAAAGAGGTGACACTATATGAGGAAGATAGCTATATTCAACCAGAAAGGCGGCGTGGCAAAGACAACAACAGCCGTGAATCTTGCAGCAGGCCTGTCAAGAAACAATAAGAAAGTGATTCTAATTGATTTGGACCCTCAAGGGGATATAAGCGTATGCAATAATGTCAATGCGCAGTATAACTTGTATCATTTCCTGATGGAGGATGCCAGCTTGCAAGAGTGCATCAGCAGGCTGGGAAAGAACATGGACATAATACATTGCGACCATAAGATGGCTGAAGCAGAGCACCAGATTACGAAAATAAAAGATAATGTTGGATATATTGCATCCAAATTTTCATCAAAATTAGACGGTTATGATTATGCAGTCCTTGATTGTCCACCTTCACTCAGGCTTCTTAACAAGAACGCATTGTTTTACGCAAGTGAAGTGATTATTCCAGCTTCAACGGACATTCTTGGCTACAACTCATTGGACAAGACAGTCAAAAGGATTAACGAATTCAAGAAGGCAAGTTCATCCGATCTCCACATCAGCTCGATTCTGCCTACAATGCACGATAAGAGAAACAAAATCTGCGAGGAAATCCTGCTTAAGATGAAAAAGGAATTCACTCCTTTGCTTGTTGCAGACCCAATAAGGCTAAATTCAAAGCTTAAAGAATCCCCAAAGTCGAAAATGTCCATATTCTCCTATGACAAGAAATCCACAGGGGCAGAGGATTACTGGAAGTTCACGAAGCTTGTTTTGGAGAATGAGTATATGTATGACTCAACCATTTCACTATCGCAAAGGGAAAAGGCATTGAAAGAATATTTTGTCGATGGCAAAAAAAGAGAATTGATGATTGTCAACAACAAAGTAACTTTTGGGTTTAAGTTCATAAACATTGGAAATTCATTAAAAACGCATTATATGAGTGATAATAAAAAACAGAAAAAGATAGGGATTGCGTCTTAAAATCCTTGATTGGTTTGTATTATTTGCTTTTTAGCCATTTCTCAAGCTCTTCCATTCTTTTCCTTGTCCATTCCGCAGCATAACCAAGCCCGCTTTTCCCTTTTTCAACTGCTTTCTCGCCCAATTCTTTGGATTTTTCCTTAGCTCCTTCAAGTCTTTTCCCAGCATCATATTTCGTAACTTTTGTAACTTCACCAACATGGTACCGACCTGTATCATCAATACCGATAACTCTGCCTTCCAGGTCACATTCAATTCTTAGCAAACCATATCCGAAGACACTGTATTCCATTTCTCTACATTCTTCCCTTAGCATATTACCGTATACGCCACTTGCTCTATTTGGAACAAGCAATAGCGCTGGCTTACCTTTTTCTCCCACTTCACTCCCTTCCTTAACAATTATGTCCAAAATAATTTCTTTGTCAGCAGGGTATTTCTGTTTTATTTCGGCTCTCACAATACCGCTAACTGAAGTATCAAGCTTAGTTCCAGAATCACCGCATCCAATTAGTGATAGAGCGGTTGCAGCTACTGCAACATGTGCAACATAATTTCTCAGATGTCTTAGATTGTACATTTTATGGTTACCCCCTATTCTTATTTAGGTAAGTAAAGTAGTGGTATTTTTAAACTTTTCTATATTTTACTACTATAGAATAGGCAAAATATGGTACTGATAAATCCTTTTTGAAGAGTTGATTTTTGCTATATGTCAACAACAACAATAGCTTTCCATTTTCCCTTTTCTTTTTTCACCTCAAACATGTGCATGGTGATAGCTTTGATGTCATTCTCGAGGCGGTGTTTTCCGGGATTTATCCCTTCGCCTTTAAGGGCTGCCTTCAGCTGATATTTCCTGTTTTCCTTGATTTGAACCTTCACTTCCTTAAAAATCATGTACTTAGAGTCCTTCAGGAACAAAATTTCGGATAAGAAGTCGTACAATAAATTATCAATCCTCTCATTTTCCAGCTCAAATTCCAGTTTTTCCCTTGAATCCAATGATTTCAAATCCGCGCTGAGTTCAAAAATTGCCAGAGCTGCATTCTCAAACAGCTCTTTTAAGTCCTTCCCATACGCTTCAAAAGCTATATCTGCTATGGCAACATCCTCTAAGAACATGTATTTCGTCTTGTCGTTGTTTATGTTCATTTTAGTGCTTGAAGACCTCTCCCACTACCCAAATCAACAGGATTCCAAAGGCAAGCAGGGCAAATTGCAGCAAGGATTTTTTTAAGTCTTTTTCCTTCTGTATTTCCGGAATTAAATCAGTTCCTGCAATATAGACAAAGCCGCCTATGACAAATGAAGTCAAAAAAATTCCAGACCCTTCAATAGCGCTCGAGTAAAAATACATTAACAAGGCGCCCAATACTGCAGTAAGTGCAGTCAGGAAATTATAGACAAGCGCTTTTGTCTTTGAAAAGCCGCCATAGATCAGTATTGCAAAATCACTTATCTCCTGCGGTATTTCATGGGCAATAACAGCAACTGTCGTCACAATTCCCAATGAGGTATTGCTCATAAAGCTTATTGCGATTACTGCACCGTCAAGAAAATTATGCACGGCATCGCCAATTATATTCAGATATGTAAATCCGTGCACTTCCTTGTGCTCTTCCTCTGCATGGTGGTGGTGCCAATACAGGAATTTTTCAAGAATGAAAAACGAAAGGATTCCCAGTAATATGAAGATAGGTATTGCCTCATTGAATCCTTTTTCAAGCGCTTCCGGAAGCAGGTCAAGAAATGCAACTCCCAGCAAAGTTCCAGCTGCAAAGCTTACCAGAAAGAACAGTATTTTGTTCAATGTCTTTTTTCTTAGGAATATTAGAATGCCAAGAAGAGAAACCAGACTCACTATGATGACCGCTATAAGGATTTGACCTAAAGTTGAAGGCATTTTAATTTAATTCTTATTCTTAACTGATATTTAAATCTGCCTAACCCTTCACATTCCCCACGGGCTTAAGACCAACAACAGGCTTGCTTATTCCAGCTTCTGCAACAGCTGCAATCACATCGTTGATGTTCTTGTATGCCATTCCGGCTTCCTCTGCCAGTCCCGGCATTGAAGTTGCCCTGACATAGATCCCCCTCTTTTCCATTTCCTTCTGCAATTGGTCGCCTCTGACCTGCCTTTTTGCTGCAGCCCTTGACATTGTCCTGCCGCTTCCATGCGCTGTGCTTCCGAAAGTCTCATCCATTGCTTTCTGTGTTCCTACAAGCAAAAATGATCCTGTTTCCATCGAGCCTCCAATTATTACAGGCTGCCCTGTTTCCTTGAAAATAGGAGCCAATTCAGGATGATGGGGCGGAAATGCCCTTGTGCTTCCTTTCCTGTGTACAATCAGTTTTTTCCTGTGCCCGTCAACCATATGCTCCTCAAGCTTTGCAATATTATGGGCAACATCATAGACCATGTGCATCTCCATTTTTTCCGGGTCTGTCAAAAAAACTTTCTTGAAGCCTTCCCTTATCCTATGCAAAATCACTTGCCTGTTTGCAAAAGCCATGTTTGCCGCGCATGCCATAGCCTTGTAATAATCCTGCCCTTCATTGCTCTGGAACGGCGCGCATGCCAATTCCCTGTCATAAACTTCAATATTATATTTTTTCATGACGCCTTCAAATATCCTTAAGTAATCTGTTCCAATCTGGTGCCCAAATCCTCTTGAGCCGCAATGGACCATGACAACAACCTGTTCAGGAGTCACAATGCCAAATTTTTTTGCCAATTCTTCATCAAAAATATTTTCAGCTTTTACAATCTGGATTTCGAGATAGTGATTTCCGGAGCCCAGTGTGCCTAGCTGGTTCATTCCCCGGTCTATTGCTTTTTGGCTGACTTTTTCCGGCTCCGCCCAGTCAATCCTGCCATAGCCTTCCGTTCTTTCCAGGTCTTCCTTCCATCCGTAATCATTTTCAACGCACCATTTTGAGCCATAAGTCATGATTTCCTTAAATTGCGATTTGTTAGCGTCAACAAAGCCTCTTGAGCCGACTCCTGACGGCACTGTCTTGAACATTGTATCAACCAGTTCTCTTAATTTGGGCTGGACTTCTTTATACGTAAGATTAGTTGTAACCAGGCGCATACCGCAATTAATATCGAATCCTATTCCACCTGGAGAGATCACCCCATTTTCAGAATCAAATGCAGCAACTCCGCCGATTGGAAAACCATAGCCCCAAATGTCTCGCTGTAGAACTAACTACAAAGCGATATGACCGTCGGGCATACAGAAACTGTATTTTTGGATTCCTGGCAGGCATGCAACATTTGTTACTTGGTTAAAGACACCATCATCCATCTCTGCAAGAAGCTTTTTGGTTGCGTAAATTCTTGCAGGGACTATCATTCCCTTCTTGAATGATGTGGGTATCTCCCATATTGTTTCGCTCACTTGCTTTATATCCTTTGGTCTCTCAAAATTCTGTTCCATTTAGTTTCTCCTTATTGTTTTGATTTTATTTTTTGAGTTTAATTTTAAATCCGCGACTTTGTCGAATGTCTATAAATGCTTTGCATTTTCGATCACAATCAAAAATTTTCAATTTTCGGTGAAAGGTTGGATTTTTTATTTAAACAAATTGACCTAAATACTTTTGCGCAGAATTTTTCATTCCACACACACTCTCTGCAATTATGAAAAATATTGCGAGCATGCGCAGTGAATTTATAGTAGCTTTAGTGCTTATTTAAATGTTATGTTTATTCTTTTCCATAATGAAAATTTCTAAAAGTTTCAGCCTTCAATTAAGGATGACTTATTTTCAATATTGCAAAACTTACTCATAACTCATTTCTTTCAATATTACAAAAAAATTAGTTTTATTCGCTTTTTCGCAAGGCATTTAAATCGATTAAAAATGGCGAGCCAGCCGGCAATTAATAAAACTGGAGAGGTGCGTCAATCATGGCAAAGAAGAAAAAAGAGCAAATGGAACAAGAATGATAAAACCGCATTCAATTTGATTGGATTTTCTTTTTTTTATTTTTATCACTTCTTAAATATCTGGCCTAATTTTATCAATTTTATGTTTGAGGCTTTAATTAATGCTATCTTCTCTTCTTCTGTCCTGTTTTTTATTAATTTTCTAAACCCTTTTAGATCTGATTTGGGCATTTTAGGAAACGATACAGCGAAATAACCGCATTCTACACATTCCATTCGTGTTGAACCTTCCCAAGCTATCATATCTCTGCTTAAGTCGTTCCTAACATCAATACTGCCACAATTAATACAGACAGTCACGCATTCTTTGTTCCTAAAATTAGAATTCTCTGATTTAAATAATTTTAATAAAATTTTCTTAAGGCAGTCCCACTGCAACAAAATAATGGCTGCTAGAAATAGCAAGATTACAGAAATAATGTAATGTTTATTAACCATCCAAATCATTATGATTACTTACAGATGTTTATTTAAAATTTCCTATCCATAAATCAAGTTTTTTAGGATAAATTTAAATATTAATCAAGTTATTTATTCATAAAATGCAGATAAAAGACCTAAAGCCAAAGCAGGGAAGCGTGGACATAATTGTCGATATTGTTGATGTGGGCATTCCAAGGGAATTCCAAAAATTCGGAAAGGCGGGCAAAGTATCCACAGCAATCGCAAAAGACGAGACAGGAGACATAAAGCTCACATTGTGGAATGAAGACATAGAAAAAGTCCAGTCAGGCGACAAAGTGCATTTGACAGATGGGTATGTGAACGAATGGCAGGGCGAAATGCAATTGACGACAGGAAGGATGGGAAAGCTCAAAGTGGTGGGAAAGGCAAAAACAGACTCAAGCCAAGAATCAGATTCTAAGATAATAACCAACATTCCCCTTGAAAAATATGATAACAATGACGAAGAAAACTTGAGTGTCGAAGAAGAAGACGTCGATGATTCTGGTGAGGAAGAGATATAATGTTTTATATTTTCTATTTTTAAATTAAAAATTCTTGATTTTGTTTTCATTTTAAAATGGTAAAAAATCAAAATATTTAAATAATAGATTATATCACTTTAAGTAAAATGGCTACTGCAAATGCTACTCTTGATGATGCTGTTATGCAAAAAAATGGGTTAAGTCCTACAGGATTTGTTGCAGGCATTGCGCCAGGTATATTAAGGATGCTACCTCCCAGAATAAGACCTCTTGGAACATTAAGCATCATGGAAGCAATCCAAAGCTCTGAGAATGATTACGGGCATAGACCCTATTTTAATTTAGGAAGAAGAACGGGTCAAGCGTTTATGGTGTTTGCTTATTCTGCTGAAGCATTCGGTGTTGGTTTGATGGTTTATCAACTTATGCGATAATTCATTCAATTATTTTTTATAAAAAACTTAAAATTCAAATAGAAACTCTTTTAAATTTACTACTTGTTCTGCTTTAGTATCGGGGACGTAGCTCAGCCTGGGTATTAACAGGCTTGCCTGTGTTCAGGAAAGAGCACACGGCTGAAGACAGTATATTGAGCAAAGAAATTTGCAATTAAGTGTTTGATACCGTGGCGTCGAGGATTCAAATTCCTCCGTCCCCACTTTTCAAAAATTCCTAAACGCTCAAAGTAGCTGTCAATATTTTTCCCGCAATTATGTTGAACAGCAGCATTACTGCGCCTGAAATGAATGCATAAAGTATGGTGCTCCTTATCAAATTGTTGCCAAGCTGATATTTCTCGCTGAGCTTGTCGGAGCCGTTTTCGATTCCGTTTGCAATGACAGTCAATATGAAAGTGATTTGAACGACATACACGCCGACAATGAGCTGGAAATAGTAAGTTGGCACTCCATCTGAAAACAGCTGTGTGATTCCACCAAGTGCTGACGCTTGTGATTGGTCCTGGAATTCGCCAAAATTTTTCAGGTTTGTGCTTAATTTCCCCAAAATCGCGGTTATCATCGAAGTTATGCCTATCACTACTCCGGCAATTGCAGGCGTCAAAAACTTGATTTGGGATTTCATTGACGAGATTATATCCGCCATTAAGTCCTTCAACCTCTCGTTGACTTTATGGATTTCCTTGATATATCTTGAAACATTTGTCAACGCTTGTGCGGCAATAAGCGGCCCTTTCTTTATAGCCTGCGTCAATACCTTCATCGAACTCTCTATCAGATTGCTCGGGAATGCAACAAGCGCGCCATGCAACGGATCAAAAATTGCCTTCTCAGCGCTCATGCCAAGCCTTCTTATGTTCATGCTCACGAGCTGAAAAAAATTTCCTGAAATAGTTCCCTGCATTACATCAGCCACTTTTTCAACCGCTATTTCAACAGGAATGTTGTCGCCAAGCCTGTTTCCAAGCTGAAACAAGGCAGAGGCAAATTCAAGCTCAAGCTGCTTGGCCTTTTCCCTTATTTTTATAATATTCTTAGACCTTAAACGATAATACAAGCCTATTGCAATTCCAAAGCTTAAAGGTATGAAAAGGCTGGCAAGGGCAGCCCCCAACCCATACGGACCTATCTCCTCTCCAGTTGTTGCACTTGTCCTGTATTCCAAAAAGCAATATTTCTGGCCGCATACTGTTGTTATGTCCTCCCCTCCAAATCCAAAATCTGTAAATCCAGCTGCATGCAGGATGAGCGGGCTCAAGCCGATTAAGAATAAGCTCACGCCAACAAAAACGCTTATCACCATAGGGGTCATCTGAAACTCTTGTTTGCCGAGCCTAATCAGAATATTCTTGTACTTCTTCAGCTCAGGGTTTTCTTCTGATATGTCAGTGTCGCCGTAGCCGGTCGGCCTTCTTGATAATATGTTTTTTCCGAGGTAATACACTACTACAGTCAATATCAGGTTGTAAATGACAGCGAGATGGTACCATCTCACATTTTCCATAAAGCTTACAACCAATGGAAGTATAACTAGCCCCAAAATCGGAAGGATTATGCCAAGCATGTGCAGCATGGTTATGGGAGTCTGCAAATTATGGGCATAGTGCAGCATCTTCTCGTAGGTTTCTTCAAGAATGACATCCAGCGATTTGTCGAGCGCGCTCAATCTTCTGGCTTCGTCGCCTTCGTACAAAGAGCTCTCCACCAAATGGAACGCCTCTATGAATTCTATATTCCATTTCTTCCACGTTTCAAGGTAAATATCAAGGGACTCTTTGACAGAAGAGTATTTTTCAGTTTCAACGTCCCACAATATTTTCTTGAGATCGAGGGACAATGGCGGAGCAAGGTGCTGGCTTGCAAATTCTATGGCCTTCTCAAGATTGGATGTGTGCCTCATGTAGGTTACCACATAAAAAATGCACAGCACCATCTGGTTGCTTGCCTTTAGGCGCCAGTTATTGGCTATGAACTCCGGCATTTTTCCAACCGGCCTTATCATCAACAGAGCGCCAATGGCAAATAATAAAACGAAAAAGGTCGAATTGAATACCAAAAATGCGAATAACGAGCCAAATACAGCCCCCACCATTGGGATCAGAAATGAAAACGATACAGCTCCTGCAGGAGTGATATTCAGATGCGCAATGTTTATGGATTCCTGCAGTATTTCTGCCTTTTTCTGGTCGGGCTTTATCTTTAAAACTCTCTCGCTCAAATTGCATAGCTTCTCGTAAAAATTAAGCGGCTTGGGCAGGTATTCTGATTTAAACTCCTGGTACTCCTTTGACGTTACCTTTGTAGGCTGGTCTTCTATCTTAGCGCCTAATTCCCTTTCCAGATGCTGCTTGTAAATTTCCTTCAATGACAGCAGCTTTTGCTTGTCTATTTCAGATGGCATATTTTGAATAACATGTACAACTTCTAATTATTTTTTTACTTACTTAATAATCAAGATTTTTACATCCTGCTATGGAAGTCTATCCTCTTTATATTCCGCTTCAGCCATTCGCTCCATTCGAAATATATCCTCTTCGAGTCAAGAGAGCCGATTTCTTCCCTTACCCTTTCAGAAATTTTATGGAATGTGTCATTGCTCTGTATCACAAAATCAGCTTCGAGGAGCCAGGGCATATTTGCCTTGTTTGCAAACTCCACAAGGTCTTTCTTTACAGCTGCCCTGAGGTTTATGTTCTCCCAAACTGCATCCCAGTCGCCAGCCCATTCCTTTACATTGCCGGCAATAGCTTTCAATATTTCAGAATCCCCATTAATCAGGTCATCGCTTGTCTCCAGCTCATCTTTTTTGGAATTGTAGCTCATCAGGTCAACAAATCCTTTCTCTATCAATGGATCATTCTCCCAATGCTTTCTCACTTCTGTAATTTGCGTTACTCTCCTCCATCGATGCAAGCCGTCTGCGCTTCTTACAGGATTGGCTACAATAATGACATCTGTTGCCTTAAAGCTTGTTTTAGGCACCTGCAAATCATTTACAACCCTGTCAAAAACTCCGTAAGGAGAATCGCCATGGATGGTGCCTGCAACTACATTAGCCAATGCGCCTACCCTCATCGCCTCATACAGAGCTAATGCTTCCTTGCTTCTTATCTCGCCAATTATCAATGCCGAGTCGCCCATTCTTAATGTAGTCCTTATGCCTTCATCTGCTGGCACCTCTGAAGTGCCTTTAGTCAATGCAGCAGCTACTTTCATTGATTGAATGTTGTATCCCAGCTTCCTCAGCGAGTTTGTTGGCAGTTCCAAAGTGTCCTCTATCGTTATGACTCTGTACTTTCTCATGAGCTCGACTAAGATTGAGCCCAGCAAGCTTGTTTTTCCTGCGCTTCTTGTGCCAGCAATCAAAAGCGACCTTGATCCATCTATCAAAAAACTCAGGATGCCTGCTGCAAAAGGGTTGAGCATCTTGTTTTGTATGAACAAAGGCAAAGTCCATGGCTTGTCCCTGTGCCTTCTGAATGAGAATGCCAATCCGGTAGGATTCAGAGGAGGAGCTACAACCGCAATTCTTGCATTTGCGCCTGGAATTGTAAGCTCTGTGTCAAGAATGGGATTAGCTTCATCAAGAGGCCTGCCAGAAATTAGCCTCAGCTTTGATGCCCAGGACTCTGCTTCAGGTGTGGTTGGGACTATGTTTGTCCTGCAATCCCCATAATCTTGATGCACAATGAACATGGGTGTTTCACCCATTGGGGAATTGATGGTTATGTCCTGCACTTTTTGGTCCTGCATAAGAACCTCTATTAATCCAAAGCCTACAGTATATCTTACAAGAATCTTTGTCATCTCATCTATTTCAGGGGTTGTAAGCCGCAAATTGCGGTAGCCGACAAGCTCTTCAATCAAATCTGAACCTATGTTATAGAACACCTGCCTCATTCTTTCAGGATCGATAAATTCCTGCCTTGTCGGCTTGTGGTCAGACATCATCTTTCTTGCTGTATCAAGTATCTCATATTTTTCCTCGCTAAGCTTGAATTCAGGCGGCATCAGATGGTATAGGTATTGCACATTGTCAGGCAGCTCAAATATTGTAACCTCGGTGTTCTTATCAATCATGTAACTGTCTATTTCTTCGGCATCACTTGGAAATGTTGCCATGAGCTTGGTGAACATGAAATCCGGCCTTATGTCAGGTGTGAAAATCCTGCTGTAAACAGAACGATCGCTGAGCTTGTAGCCAGCTAAGTATTGGGCCGAGGCAATTATCAATTTTGTTCTTTCCATCAAAGACATTATGTATTGCAAAATTGCAATGTATCTTTTAGCGCAGTAAATGTAGTTTTCGTCTGATGTCTTGTCAATTCTTATCCTCTCTTCCCTCACTAGCCTTCTTAACTCGACATAAGCCCCAATTGGATCTCTCTTCAGCATGTCGGCAGTTATGTTTTGTATCGTTGAGTGCCACTGCGGTGCCCATCTCGAGCATCTCGGGTCAGCAAGAAGGCTGCCTTCTCCGATCAAATCCCTTCTTTTGGTTAGCTCCGCATAAACATGGGCTATCTCTTGAATCATCAATGTCTGGTTGTAGTCATACTCATAGTTTCTTTTTTGGACATACACTATCTTGGTGACAGCGCCCGCTTCCACCAATATGTCGCAAGTTCGCGACATGCAAATCGGATCATCTTCTAAAGAGGGTATATGTGGATATTGGTCCAAGTCAATCATCAAGATTGTTTCCTCGCCTTCTCTTACTATATCGTAAGAAAAAGGTTTTTTTGTCTCTCCAAACAGTGTCATTTTTTTTTGGCCTCCTTCTTCAGCATATGAAGCGCAACCTCGATTAAGTGCGACTTGTTCCTGTACCTGTCATTATTCAGCAGCTCGTTCTCAATCCATCCAATCAGCCCTTCATCAATTGTCGCGCTTATCGGCTTTTTCATTCTGGAATTATATCATAAAATATATTTTATATTAAGATATTTAGTTTATATTATATTATAATATAATTGGTATTTAAAGATTTCGGAAATTAGTGCGGGAAATCGGAAATTAATTAAAATGTGGATGTGAGCCACGCATACTATGCCAAAAACAAAAATCTGCGCTGTGCAATTTGAAGTGTCTCCAAGCTTTGAAAAAAACATTTCCAAAGTAGAAGGATTTTTCAAAAAAGCCAATAAAAGCAATTGCGACATAATCTGCTTTCCTGAAATCTTCCTTACAGGCCCATTGAAAAAAGGAGATTATAGTCACAGCCTTGTAATTAAGTCAAAAAAGTTATTTTCTGGTTTGTCAAAAGAATATGGAATTTATTCCGTCATGGGCTCTGTCATTGAATGGAGTGGTTATGGCCTTTACAATACAAGTTATTTGTTTGATGATAAAGGCAGAATTCTTGGAAATTACAAGAAAAATCACCTCGTGCAGAAGTCAGAAGCCAAGCATCTAAAGGCAGGAGATGATGTTTATGTTTTCAGGACAACTATTGGGAAAATAGGAATTGAGATTTGCAGGGACTTGCTATACCCTGAAATAACAAGGAAAATGATGATTAAAGGAGCTGAAATAATATTCTGCCCGAGCTTTTGGAGCGCAAAATCTCCTTCTTATGACTGGATTTACAACAATAAGTATTTCAAGAACAAAACTCCAAAAGAAGTTGATTCCTTAGTTTCTGCAAGGGCAATAGAAAGCCATGCTGTTTTTGTTTATGTGAATGCAGCTGGAAATTTTGTTAGAAATGGAAAGAATGATGTTTTGCTTGGAAGGACTCAGATTGGATTGCCGTTTTACGGCACAACAGGCATAATAAGCCATAACAAAGAATCAATAATTATAAAGGAAGTCGACTTGGGAATTGTGAGGGATGCCAAAAAAGTTTACAAGATTGAGAAGGATTTGAAGGGCTACTATAAATAAAATTTCTGATTATGCACTGCCCAGATACTTAAGAATAATTTGCTCTGGGGTGGCTTCAATGACAGAAAATTTGGACTTATCGATATTAATTTCATCAATGCCTATTGGAAAATACATTGAGATTACATCAGAGCCTCTTGAATATTTCCTAACTTTGGTTAGCAAAATTTTTCCAGGATAGGGCATTCCAGAATAATTTACAACAACTTTGCTTCCCGGTAATCTGTATTCCTGCCCTACTCTTAAAGCCACCTCTTCGCCAGTTCTTCTGGATATTTCCCGTTCTTGAATCGTTACTCCCAAAATGCTCATACCGCCAACAGCTCCTACCATCGCTAAAAGGTTTCTGCGTGTAATTGGTTCCATTTGAATCGAAAGATAATCAGATATAATTTATAAATTTTTCCACTTGTCATTCCAACTTTAAATGACAAAGTTTAAATAACTAGCAAAAATAAATCAGCAAAAAAGAGGGAAGAATGACTGTGATAGAACCTGAATTGCCTCCGCCGCCAAAGAAACATGAATCAATAATAAGTTTTGGCCGCAATGAGCAGCCAGAAGGCCCGGATTTAGGCAACGTAACAAATGATATAAACTCCCTCAGCAGGCGGCTGAGGCTGCTTGAAGAGTCCTTTACAAACCTGAGAAGGTTTTTCCAGCTAATCGAGGAAAATATCATATCCAAGAACAAGCACTTTTCCGTTGAGATAAAGACAGTGGTTTCTGATATAACCGAGATAAGAAAAGAAATCCAGGATTTGAAAGACAAGTTTATGCTTGTTGCAAGAGAGCTTCAGACAGTTGCAAGAAAAGAAGAGGTTAGAGTGCTTGAAAAGTATATAGGATTATGGAATCCTGTAAAATTTGTGACTCAAAATGAAATCGAGCAGATTATCAATGAAATTCTTGAGAAAAAGAAATAAAACATCTAGCTATCTTCTTAAACCTTGGGAGATTTTTTGTGGGATTTCCTGATTCATACATACAAATCGGAGTAAATGTGATTCTTTTCGTGATTTATCGCGGAAAAACCCTGCAGCATCATTTTACCCTTTAATAGAAAGTTTTAAATAGGATTATAAAAAATAGAACCTCAAAAGAGAGGTGTATTGATGGCTTTCTTTAGTTTAGGAAAGAAGAAAAGAGACGAACCTTTAGATATCCCGTTACCTTCGCCTGATTTGCAGTCTCAGTCCCCAACTGTACCTATTGATCAGGTTGTCATGATGAAGCAGCAGGGCTACACAAATAATCAGATTGTTCAAGCCCTTCAAAGCCAAGGATATAACACAAGCCAGGTTTATGATGCTATTAATCAAGCTGGATTGAGCGAGGGATTTGGGCAAGCGCCTCAGCAGCCGGATATGGAAATGCAGGATTACGGGCAAAGCTATGATTCTTATCAGCAGCCCACTTTTCAGGCAATGCAGCCGCCGCCTGTGGAGATACAGCCATCTGCGCCTGCTGTCCAGCCTGCAGCCCCAACTCTTGATGAGGAAAGAATTCAGGAAGTGGCTGAGGCCATTATTAATGAGAAATGGGAAGAATTTGCGAAGGACATAAAGAAGGTCATTGAGTGGAAAGACAGAACTGAAGACAGGATTGCAAAGCTTGAGCAGCAGATGATAGACCTAAGGATGAGCATTGATTCTTTGACAAAAAACATGATGAGCAGGGTTTCAGCCTATGATCAGAATATTGTGGAAGTCGGAACTGAGATAAAGGCAATGGAAAAAGTGTTCCAAAAGGTTTTGCCAAATTTGACAGAAAGCGTCAATAAGCTTGACAGGATGGCCAGAGGGGCCAAAGATACTCCAAAAGATATTAACTGAATATTTTTCTTGTCCTACGTGCCTCTAGAAGCAAGCAGCGCAATGGTAAAAATTGCGATTGCAAAAATCAGCACTGTTCCAAGGAAAGTCGGGTGGAATATTAAGTTGACAGTCTTTGAAAGGTCCTGCTGCGTTTCTGAAGGAACATCCACCTGCTCTCTTAACTTTACTCCGGCAGCCACCAAGATTATCAATATGAATATCACAATAAAGATGCCACGCAGCGCAGGAAATGCCTCTAGATCACCGCCAAGCATTTTTGCTGCAACAGACACCAAAACCAGGAATAGGAAAGTCACTGCAACAAAAGGTGAGATGCTTGCAACAATGTCTGTCGCAACAGGTGAAATCAGGACAAAGATCGCAAGCAATAATCCGATAAGTGCATTAATGAAGTTATTCTGGCCTAAAACCTTGGCCCAAACTAGGACTCCATACGCCACCAGCCACACAAACAGAAAGACAAAAATGCTTGAGAAATGCTGCAAACCTGTCACGTCCAAGAAAGTTGCCATTGTATTATGAAGATTTGGTTATTTCTTACCAAACAACTTGCTGAAATCCACGCCAAGCCTGTTAAGCAAAGTTCTGTCCTCTTTTTCTTTTGATTCGCTTGTAACCCAGGCGATTATAATTCCAAAGACTAAAAGCATGATGACAATCGCTATCGCTTCATCCCCAAAAGTGTTTTGCAAAAACTGGTCAAAACCGCCGGCATCCCACCAGCCTGCTGATCCACCAAATATGAAGATTATGATCCCCAATGATATGAAAGTTATCCATCCAGGCGCAGTTATTCCAAGCATCACCACATCTTGCCCCATGATGCCTATCATGATGAGCAAGAAGAGTATTGCTACAACAACTATTGAAACCTGCGGCAATGCACTCTTTATTATCTCAACAGGATCTGCGTTGGGAGGGAGCCTTCCTGTTACATGAGGCACAACAACCATCAAACTTACAACAAGGGCAATAACAACATTCAGGTTTTTCTTGTCTTCGCCAAGAATCTTGGTCTTTTGCAAAATGGCGAATATTACGACAAAAATAAGCAAGAAAGGAAGCAGTACATCTGTAAGTCCCCACCTATCCAAAGTTTGGAAAAAATCTGAAAGTTGAAAAGCATTTGCAGCCATTTATGCACCTCTTTAGTTGATTTTTGCTTATTTGGTAATTAGTATTTAAACTTTATGAATGTTTGGCTGGTTTTGAGGAATCCTTTGTAGCGTAGATAACAAAGAATACAATCAAAGCCAGCAATACTATTGAGCCCACAAGCTCATCGCTCCCTGAGTCTGCAAAGCTAGCCATCCTGTCTAGCCATGACTGGCCATTTCCAGCCGGCAAAGCGGCAAGGAATATGCCAATAATCGCAACAAAGACTATTATCATAAACACAATCTTCCAGCCGCCTTCAAGGTATACTGGCTCTCCTTCTTTGTAGAAAGAGCCGATGAGCAGCAAAAACAGCACTGACAGGAACAATACAACAACAGCCTGCGAGGATACTGTGGTAATTATCTCAACAAGCTCTGATGAAGCCACAACCAGGAATGCTATGACAAAAGCAGCTATCGCATTCAGGTTCTTTTTAGTGTATTTCTTGCCCTCGATGTCCTCTGTGCCAAGGACTTTTGTCTTTTCCAGTATGGCAAAAACTATAGTGAATACAAGCAGGAAAGGCAAAACAACATCAAATAAGCCAAGCTTTTCAAAGAAATCCAATACCTCTCTAAACGGGCTAGCCATACATTTTTACGCTTAAAATAGGTATTTAAATGTTTCTTTTTTGTGAGCTGTTAAGTTAGAGGGGCATAAAAAGTGAACGAATATTCAAATTTTCTCACTTGACGTATAGAATAGTCCTGAAATCTGCTGTAATTCTCAAATTTAAACAATCACTTCTCGGCTTGACAATTTTGAGGTAGCCCAAATGTCCAGTGGACTAAAATCGCCTGAAAAGTGCCTTAAATGGCATTTGTAGAGGCATTTTTAAGACGATAGCCACTGGACATCTCGACGTGAAATATATAAAGGAGTTCGTCTTAATAATTGATAGAAAAGTGAGCCAAAATGCTTGTAACATCTTGGCTCGGAGGACTTAAAATGCGTTGTGACACACAAAATAAATCCCTTGAAAGCGTAGGGATTTCTGACAATAAAAAACTTTTGGTTTGTAATTTTTGTAAAAGCCAAAATGTAGTAAAGAAAGGATTTAGGCAAACAGATAATAGAGGAAAAATTCAGCGATATTTATGTAGAGATTGTAAAAAATCTTTTTGCATTGATGAAGGATTTTACAGAATGAGAAACAGCGAAAGCAAAATAACACAAGCAATAGATTTGTATTTTTCCAATTTATCATCAAGGAAAGTAAGAAACCATTTTAGACGACACTTACCTAAAAATTGTAGCCATGTAACTATCTTGGATTGGTGCAGAAAATATGTTTTGAAAGTCAGCAAATATATTAACACTTTAGAGCCACAATTAAGCGGTCAATTCTATGCTGATGAAACTGAAATTGACAGGGAAAAATACCATAATGATATTTTCTGGTGTAATGTTGATTGGGGAACACGATATATCAACGCCACGCTTTACAGCCCCAATTCACAAAATATGGAAGATGCTCTTGAATTTATGAACAAAATAAAAGAGAGCAAAAGACTGCCAAAATACATTCAAACTGATGCTGGGGTTTTTTATCCGACGGCTTTCAAGAGTGTGTTTTACAGCAACAAAGGAAAAAGAGATGAACAGCCAGAGCATATAATAAATAATGTTTCCAAAACAGGAAAGCATAACGTAAGGATTGAAACTGTTTTTATGAAAGTTAAGGATAGAGTGGATGATTTCAGAGGGCTTAAAGCATTATGGTCTGCACCAATTCTAATGCAGGGAATAATCTTGCAACACAATTACATCGAGGAACACACAACAACTGGGAAAATCCCATCTGAACTTGCTGGAATAAAATTAAATCTTGGAGTTAATAGGTGGTTGGGATTGATTAAGTTAAGTGCTTTAGAAAATTAAGGAAAACACCGATATTTATTTATATTAGGATTAGGTTTACTGATACAATATGATTAATGATGAACATTTGATAGCATTGGATATATTAAAATATATTGGGATTGTCTTGGTGATAATTGGGGTATTGGGTTTTATCCTATCATCTATATTTGGGATATTCAAAATAATTGAATGGTGGCAAAGTATTCTTTCAATCATAGTTTCAATATTGGTTATAGTTATTGGATTTATTTGTTTTAAAGAAGGTAAATACTTCAAACATACCAAGACAAAAAGATTATGATAGATTTTAATTATCTTAAATTTTGTCCTATAAAAAATCCCAATAAAAACATTAGCAGATTAGACAAAATTATTCCGCTAATTACATATTTTAATATAGTTTTTGTTTCTTTTCTCATTATCCTCTCTTCCTAAAGGGCTTTTACAACTATTAGAACACTTATTCGTAAATAAGGGGGCGATATTTTAAGCCCTTATACCCCGCTTACTTTACAGCTCACTTTTTTGGCTTTTAAAATTTCATTAAAAACCTTTATAAACAATGCATAAACAATATTCTCCATGCTAGACAAGGATGAGTTCAGAAAAATAAGGGACGAGATGCACAAGATTGACTTAAGGAGAGAGGAAATCATCCGATTGTCAAGGGAGATTATCAATGTATCCAAGCAGATAATTTACGCAACGCAACGAAATGATTTAGGTGATGCTTCTTCAATTATCAAGGACATAAAAGGAAAGGTCAGCAAGCTCAAAAAAATCAACATTAATAGCGACACAAACATCAATTCTGTTGCTTTCCAGGAATATGTGGAAGCTATCTGTTTTTTTGAGTTTGTGAAAAACAAGAAAATCCCTTCAAGGTCGAGTTTAGGAGTTTCAGCTGAAGACTATTTGAGTGGGCTTTGTGATTTGACGGGTGAATTGGTGAGGAAAGCGATTTACGATGTCATCCACAAGAAATTTGATGAGGCAGAAAGGATAAAGGAATTGGTCCATGACATTTACGGCGAATTCCTGAAGCTGCACTTGAGGAATGGCGAGTTAAGAAAAAAATCAGATTCAATAAAATGGAACTTGAAGAAGTTAGAAGAAGTC
>CAZMBY010000005.1:0-37423 GCA_964564925.1 uncultured Methanosarcinales archaeon | reverse complement strand
CTTTCCAGTCGCTGATTGCTGAAATGTCAGGAACAGCGCCTGCCTTCATCAGCTCTCTTGGGCTGATGCTGACTATGTCCTCATCTTGCGTGTATTTGACATAATTCTCAAGATGGATACCCAAGTCAAGAATATAGGCTTCATCGCCAATCTTTATGGCAGTTGAGTTCTTTCCGACTTCATTATAGCCGCCAACCGTGCATATTTCAACCATTAATTAGGAAAATAAGAAGTTTGTATAAAAAGGTTGTTGTAAATAAGTGCGGGAGCCTGCTTAAGGAATAGTAGTTAAATGCGTTAACAGAATTTTAATCATAAAACTTTATTTATTAGAAATTGCCTTCTTCCTACTATTGGATTCTATCATCTTTCGAATTTCCTTATTTTTCATTGAAGAGTTTTCTAGTATCTTTTCAGATAAAGTACTTAAGCTCGTTAGAGCAGACATCAAATTGACTTTTTGGTTTATTTCCTTCATCTTATATACTTCTAATATTAAATCATATATAAATCTAACTATTATTTGATACTGTTTAATCTGCGGCATATAGTAAATTTTTTGATTATTTATTGGATTAGTCAATTATCTTGTCGACGAATCATCTAATGGCTAAATCACAAATTTTGCATAAATACAACCATATGCCGATAAGTGAATAGTATCCTATTATTTAGGCTTACTCATCTCAGCGACATATTTTGCCAAAAAATCTGCTGCAAAATCCTTTATTTCTTTCTTTATTTTTTCATATAGTGTAGGATTATTCTCCCTCTTAGCTTGAATTAAATTGTTCATTTTATCAATTATGTGTCCAGACAGATTCGAAAACCTGTACGAAAGTTTTTCCAGTTCCTGAACTGTTGTATCTAAATCGTCAATATTTCTTAAAGGAGTTAAAGCAAATATAGATTTTGATATCGGGCCTCTTATAAGTTGATTAGAGAGCATCCTGGTATAATCCGTTTTGTAATAAAGCTTTATTTTTCTATTCTCTGATTTCATGCTATTTACTTGATTATTTAGCAATTTACAGAAAAAATCTGATGAAATGACTAATCCCTCCTTCATATTTTCTAAATCTTTCACTGATGATTTATCAAAAATATCAATCTTATCTAAATCTTGTATCACACTTCTTTCAATATTTTCGAGGGCCCTTTTTTCAATTTCGAAGGATTCTAACCTAATGTGAAAAAGTATTTGGTCGAATATAGTTAAATAAACAAACGGTAGAACTTCTTTTATCTTATCTTTACCAAAATTAGATGTTATAATGGAATTACTTGAGGCGTCATAAAGAATATCCAGCCTTCCGCCATATTTTTGAGGAAGAGAAATTTTTTGACATAATTTATTTTCAATTTCTAATAAATCATTTTCTTGAATTATAGAAACTTCTTTTCTATCAGTTTCATAGTTAATAATGCTAATGCTGCACTGGTCGTAAATCCATGCTAAGAATAGTTTTCGGATATTAATTAAGATTTCTCTTAAAGCTTCTGTTAAGTTGAGTTTAGCTTCTTCCATTATTTTTGAAACTGATGCCTTTGCTAAGAATTCTATTGATTTTTTATCAAGAAATACTGTATCAATGTCAGGATGTTCATAAATGTCCCATAAAATATTTTGTAATACTAAAGCTACTTTGTCAATATCATAATTTCCTTTTTTGTTTACTTCCACAATAAATTTCGAGACTTGTTCTGTTATTTCATCAGGGAATGTGATTGTTTTTCTTGCTTCTTTATTATCATAAAATCCCATCTGAAGCTTTTTAATTTCATCTAATATTTCAGAAATTTTATTATCAACTTCTCCAAATTGTTCATAAGAAACATTAGTGACTTCTACTAAAAAGAGATTATCGGAAATATGGATAAGTTTTATTCTATCATCAGTAAATAATTTTTGGATTTCATCTACTGGAATTTCAGGAGCTTTAATTATTATTTTTGTAAAATTCTTGATAGAGTTAATATTTAATTTGTCTATCTTTTTTATTGCGCCATTGTCAGACATAAATTTGAGTTCACTTTGATGTATTTATATTTATCTAACTGTTATGCATATAATTAATAAACATGAGCAAATTTGCTGTATAATTATCATGGATGAACAAACATTAAAAAGATTGTTGTTTTGTAAAAGATTAGTTTTACATGGGGAAATACATTCCAATACAGATACAGAGTTAGATAGATTTCTAGCCATACACCATTTAGATAATTCAGTTGAATTGTTTTTAAAAATAATAGCAACCAAAGAAAATATTCTCTCAACAGTACGGCAAGATTTTAAATTCAAAGGTTTATGGAGCGAGATAAATACAAATCTTGGAGCAAAAACTATTCCTTATATATTGCCTTTAAAAGACCAACTATTTAATTTACATGAAACAAGAAATCTGGCACAGCACCAAGGAGATTCACCTTCTTATGAAGCAATAATAAAATACCAAGGTTATACCAGAGATTTTCTAGTAAAATGCTTTAAAGATATTTTTAATATTGATTTTGATAAGATTTATGCCTCATCCTTAATTAAAAACAAGAAACTAAGAGAGTCACTATTAGAAGCTGAATCCCACCTTGACAATAATGATTTTAAGGAATCGATGAGGTCTTCTGCTAAAGCATTTGCATACTTAAAATTAAAAGAAAGAGACGAACCATTTAGTGAAAATTTAAGAAGATTTTCTACTTTTGGTATTCTAGAGGAGAATCATCATATGGGATATAGACCTCATCTCTATTCATCAAATCAGGAAGAGAGAGATGTTTATGATAATCTAAACAAAATATTTGAAAACATCCAAAAAATTGAAGAAAAACTAAATGCAAGAGCAAGAAAAATAAATGAATTTGCAAGAGCAGTAGAGGAAGAATTTGCTACCTTTAAATTAGGTATAGACTACAAAACTTATAAATTACTCAATAAAAAAACCCCACACGCATATTTTTCTATAGGGTCAACAGAACCCCATATAATAGATACAGCAGAAGGAAATTATACAAAAGAGAATGCTCTCTTTTGTTATGAAGTTGTATTAGAAAGTGCATTAAAATTACAAAGTTTAGAGTAATTATAAAATTGAATTAGTTTCTATTTTTCTTCGAGTTCCTTTAATTTACTTTCAAGCTGCTTTCAAAGTGCTGTTTTCTGATAAATTCTGTCCGTTCTTTCTTTTGGATTAGAAGGATCATTTAAATCTTTCTACGCATTGAACTTGAAGGTTAAGTGCGGGGAGCAGGATTCGATTGCAGACCCTCAAGCTTCTCTTGAGAATTACCTGCGAAGGCACTAAGCCAATAGATGGCTCATAAGTACTTCATCAGCTTTTGGCCTCGTTACTTTTACCAAACTTGAGTATGGATGTTCAGCACCCTGCCAAACTCTATCCCGTTTGGCCGCTCCGGCATCCCCGCATAATATTAAGAATTCAAATTTTGTTTAAAAACGTTACTGAAAAAATCAGCTTGCCAATATCTTTTCAGAAAACTTTTCGTAATGAACCCCGAATATGGCAAGCTCAACAGCTATTGGAAATGCTTTAATCTTTGTAAAGAGCGTCTTGAAAATCAGCTTCCAATAGAAAAATCTTGCCCTTGACAGAATGCCTATCCTCCATATGCTCCTAACAAAAGCTTGGATGTCCTCTTTTGTAATCCTCCCCCTGACTGTAGGCCTGTACTGCCTGATGAATGTGTTGATCCTCTGATAGTAGAATTTTCTGGAGTAAATTGTGGAAAGCAGATTCTTATAGCCGTCAACAAGGACTTTCTTTTCCATTTTCGGAACAAAATTAACCCTGCCATCAACATCGCCAGTTGCATCACTGACTAGCCTCCCTTCGGACTTCAGCCTTTGCCACAGCTGAGTCTGGGGCAGGGCAGTAAGCAAGCCCACCATAGCGCTTACCACTCCAGCCTGCTGAATGAACTTTACCTGAGTTTCGAATATGCTTTCAGTGTCGCTGTCAAATCCCACAATAAAGCCGCCCATGACCTGCATGCCGTTTTGCTGTATTATCCTTATAGTTTCTGCAAGGTCCCTCTTTACATTTTGCAGCTTGTTGCATTCCTTCAAGCTATCTTTATTGGGAGTTTCTATCCCAAGAAAAACCTTGAAGAAATTCGCTTTGCTCATCATCTGCATCAGCTCTTCGTCATCTGCAAGGTTAGTGCTTGCTTCCGTCAGCAGCTTAAAGGGGTACTTATGCTTTTTTTGCCATTCTATCAAGTGAGAGAGCATTTGCTTGGCATTTGCCTTATTCCCGATAAAGTTATCATCCACTATGAATACCGAGTGCCTCCATCCGGCGTCATAAAGTGCTTGCATCTCATTTATCAGCTGCTCCGGAGCCTTAGTCCTTGGGATTCTTCCATTCATAATAATTATGTCACAAAACTCGCAGTTGAAAGGGCACCCTCTTGAATACTGTATGGCCATTGTTGCATAATTGTTTATGTCAATCAATCCCCAGCTTGGGATCGGTGTTTTTGTCACATCCGGCCTTATTGCTGATGTGTAGACTTGCTTTACATCCCCATTTTTCAGGTCTTCAAGAAACTGCGGAAGCGTTACTTCAGCTTCGTTCAGGATAAAATGATCGACTCCCGAGAATTTTTCATGCTGTGTAGTGAATACAGGACCGCCTGCAACAACTTTTTTGCCGAGCGCCTTGCACCTGTTGATGATTTCCTGCGAGCTGTCTTTCTGGACAATCATTGCACTTATGAAAACCAAATCTGCCCATAAAATATCCGCATCTTTCAGCTCGGTAACATTTGTATCCACGAGCTTTTTGTTCCAGTCGTTTGGAAGCATGGAAGCCACTGTGAGCAATCCCAAAGGAGGAAAAGCCGCTTTTTTTGAAACGAATTTCAGAACATGCCTGAAGCTCCAGAATGTGTCAGGATATTTTGGATATACAAGAAGGGAATTCATGTTGAAAATACACGCCCGATAATATATAAAATCTTCTTTTCAAAAATGAAATTCGCAAGTAAAACGACGATTTACAGATTAAAATATAGGATATCAGTCAGAAATATCAAAATTTAAAGCAGATCATATCCAAAATTATCTTAAGTCAAACTCTTGAGTTTTCCTTCAATTGCGCCCAGCTGGGCTTCAAGCTTCTCAAGATCTGTCATCTCCTTTTTTGGCTGCTTTTGCTCCTGGGCGGGCTTTTTTTCCGGCAATCTTTGCTCTGCAGCTTTCGTCTTTTTCTTCTTCTTGATTTCAACTTTCTTAGATTTTTTTGGAGTTTCCCTAGAATCAACGGCCCTCAGGTTCGTTTGGGGCAATTTTGACCTCAAGTCACTCATCATCTTATTTACATCTTTAACAAAATTTCTTAACTTTTGCATGCTTTCCAGCTTTTCCTGCCTGATATGCTTGAATTTTTCAAATCTCTGCAGAGTCTCGAGTATATTCTTCAGGATTTCAAGGGCATTCCTTCTCACTTCATTTGGGTCCCTTACCTGAACGAAAAACAAAGTGCCTTGCTCTTCCTTCGTCTTCACCATGTTTGCTCTGGCTCGAACATTATCTTATCTATGCCGTCTATCTTCTTCTCGATTTCATTTATGGAAGTGTTCCACAGCGCAAGCTCTGCATCCTCCTCATTGCGCAGAGAATTTAAGTTTCCCAGAACTTCCCTTATATCCTTTATTTTCCCTTTTATAACATCCAACACATCCAATATCTCCTTGTACTCATCAACTTTAACAAAAACAGGCGCTCCAGTCCTTTGCTCCCTCATTCTTAATCACCTTTGAATAAAGTTTTATCAATAAATATAAATTTGCTCTGCAAATCGTCAAGAGAAGCCTTCATCTTGTCAAAGGCTTTGTCTTTTGAGGTCCTAATATTATCCAGCTTCAACAGGGCTTCTTCAGACTTTCTTAAGTCGCTTTTTATCACATTTATACTTCCAAGAGTCAGTTTAAACTTGTCAACTTTGATGTAGATTGTCTTTCCAGTCGGCCTCTCTCTTAACACAACTTTCTCCTGTGAAAACAGGCGCCTATGCGTCTTTGGATAAACCTCGGATGGCAAATCTTCAGGCTTATCCACTGGCATATCGGGCTCTTTTTGCTCTTCTTCATTAATCTGAGCAGGAGGAATAAGGTCTTGATCAGCTTCAGTATTTTCAGGGGGGGTGGAAGTAGGCATGGGAGGAGCTAAGGGGGGCTCTTCTTCATGCTCTTTGGTAAAGTCAAACTTATCCTCTTGAGGCCCCTGCATTGTTGGAGCCCTTATATCAAGAATATCAGGCACATCCATGCTTTCATGAAAATCTTCCAATGGCGGAGGCGACGGAGGCAAGTCTAACTCGTCAAATTCGCTTGTCTTCTTCTCCCGCTTCAAGAATTTTAAAAACCCCACTGATAATTCACCCTATTATGATATACAAAGCTGTTTTTATTAAAACTTTTGTTAGCATTGTTAAATGGTAATGGCTATATTGCAATAAAACCAATAAAGATAAATAAACTTGATTTATAATGCAGTTCGATGAAAAGCCTTGTTTTTTGCATTGCCCTTGTAATAATATTGGCGCAGATTGTGATTGCCCAGAAATCTCCATGTGATTTCAAAGTAGAAATCCTTGTCGACAATGACGAGTTTAAGCCCCAGGACTTCAAGTGGAGGATTCAAGCGGCTAATATTGAAGGGCACTCTACAAATATAACAAGCACAGCCAGGATAGAGGATCTGTCAGAAAATGTGCTGAAGAGCTATAAACCATGGACAAACGATTCAATATCCAAGCAGAAAACTTCAAACGAATACAGTCCAAACCTCAAGCCTGGCGAATACAAAATAACAGCCGAAATAAGCGTTGAATGCGACGACATTAACAAGGAAAACAATCTCGATTCTAAAATGATCCTGATAAAAGGCGAAGAAGGAAACTACACGGTAAATCTGGATGATGCCCGAATAAATAAATCAAGTTCACAAGATGCAGGACCAACAAACAGCGAAAACTATGGTTATTCTGAACAAGACCAAATTCAGCCACCACAAAAAGCACTTGACAAACTTGGTGAGTATGATGAACCTGAAAATGCTGTACAGCTTTCAGCAAAAGATTTTAAAGAGCAGCAAACACCTCCAAATGCCAATAAAATTCAAAAGCCGCAAACAGTGTATGAATCAGAAAATGAAAAAATCAAAAGCTTAACAGTAATTTTTCTTCTTGCAATATCCATTCTGCTGAATGTTGTCTTTATATGGAAAAGATAGTCAAATGCAAATCCGCAAATTATATAAACTGTAAGAATAGCCAAAGCCTGGTGGAAAATAAGAAATTATTTTATGGGATAGCTGTCCTGTTTCTAATTGGGTTGTTTTTGTTTATCTGGAACAATTACCAAATACAGGTTCAGGAAAGGACAATTAAACCAATAAAGTTGCCTCCGCAAACTTCAGGAAAGTGCGGAATGGAAAGCTGCCATGGCATGGATATAACCTGTGGCCCAAATGTCCCCGAGTCTTGCGATCTGATGTATTTGGGTGGAGATAATTGCAGGCAATATGCAAGCTGTCAAGTTATTGATAAATCATGCCAATTAGTGAAAAATCAGAAATTCGACAGCTGCAAGTCATGCGTGGAAAAATGTTCAGTAGATTTTGAAGGCGACCAAATCAAATTTTTTGAATGCGAAAGCAAATGTGCAGAATAATTCAACACTTTTAGGCGGGCTTATAATTCCTAACGACTGCATCGCATTCCTGCTAGCCTATGGTTATCAAACATAACTCGTCCTTGCGTTGCTTTTGCGATACCTTTAGGCATGCTTGGCCACAATATTTTCAATAACATCTGCAACATTTTCGCACTTTTCTATGGCTCTTTCCAAAAGCTCGTAAATCTCCTTGTATTTTATTATATCTATTGAATTCTTATAAAAATGAAACAGCTCTGACAAAGCTTCATCGTAAACCTTGTCAGCTTCATTTTCTATGCTGTGGAGCCTGCTGTAATGCTCCTTCATATCTTTCAGCTTTCTAAGGCCCAAAATGCTTTTGCCCAATTCGCTTACAGCTTCAAGAATCATATCAGTAAATTTAACTATGTACATGTCTGTTCTTTCAACGCCTAAAATTACAAATCTTGAAGCAACTATGCTAATTATGGCTACTACATCGTCAAGAAGCACAGCCATTTGGCGTATATCCTCTTTATCAATCGGCACTGCCGAATTCTTATTCAATTTCTCGATTAGCCTGTGCTTTATTTCATCAGCTTTCTTCTCGATGTTTTTTAGAGCCTGGACTTTTGACTTTCTTTCATTCCTTTCAATTTTTTCATAGTCATTGACGAAGCTCTTCAATTCCTTAGCAGATTCAAGCGCAACTTCTGCCTGCTCTGTGAGCATCTCAAAAAACCTCTCTTCCTTCGGGACCAGCCAGCGCATGATATTTTTCATAATCCCTGCCCCATCCATTCTGTATAAATAAGTTTCGGAAACATTTTTAAACAAAATATCTTTTTTGGAGAAATATGGCAGAAGCTGAAAAACAAGGAGACCATGTTCACATAAGGGTAAGGGCCATTATTGAGGTGTTAGGCAAGCCAAAAGAGCATGTTGAAGACTCCATCCAAAAATACATTGAACACATTAAAGAGGATTCAGAGCTGGTAGTTTTGAATGAGTATTACTCAGAAATAAAGGAGCAAGGCAAGTTATGGAGCAAATTTGTCGAGCTGAATCTGGTTGTTAAAGGGACAAAAAAGCTGATTAGCTTCTGTTTTGAGTACATGCCATCTTCAATTGAAGTTATAAAGCCGGAGGAGCTGCCAATGGCAAATTCAGAGCTTAGCAACCTCCTTAACGATTTGCAGGCTCGCCTCCACAACGTTGACATGGCTGTAAAGCAGCTCAAGGCCGAGAATGATTTCTTGAAGACTAATATGAATGCTGTGGTGCATAACACAATTCTCATATGCCTTAAAGTCTCGCAACTTTCTATAGACCAGCTGTCACAAGTGACAGGCATAAACAAGAAAGAGCTTGAACTCTTTGTTGAAAAACTTTTGAAAGAAAACAAGATTAAAAAAGAGAATGAACTTTATATGCTGATATGATGACAGAGCTCAAAAAACCAAATGTGAAGAATAAAGTAGAGGCTGTTCTGTTCTCTAAAGGCCACAAAATCGTCTTAGACGAGATTAGCAAGCTTTGCCGTTCAGGGAAAGAGGAAGCCCTTGAAGCATTGAGATTACTGCAAAAAGAGTATGATGAAAAGCAGTCGAGCTTAATGCTTGTTGAAGAAGGCGAATACTGGAAATTTACAGTTAGAGACCACTTCATACCGATGGTGAGGAAGATTGTCACAGAGACAGAGCTTACAAAAAGCGTCCTTGAGACTCTTGCTGTAATCGCCTTCAAGTATCCAATCCTACAGTCAGATTTGATAAAGATAAGGACTAACAAGGCTTATGACCATCTTGTCGAGCTGGAAAAATCAGGCTATATAACTCGGCAGAAACACAGCCGGACAAACTTGATTAAGCTGACAGAGAAGTTTTTCAGGTATTTTGACCTTACCGAAGATAAGCTTAAAGATAAATTTAAGGATTTCGACAGCATTGCAAAGGCGATAAAGGAGAAGGAAGAAGAATTTGATGAAATAAGGGAAGGGCAGCGCAGGAGAGCGGAGAATCTGAAGAACGAAGACGAAAAGATAAAACAGGAAATAGAGTCATTGGATGAAACTGATAAAGAGGCAGAAAAATCACATGACGCTGATGAAATGAAGCCTGAAGAAGCTGGGCATGAAAATCCTATAAGGGAAGAGAATCCAATTGTTGAAGAGAATAAAGAGGATAAAACCTAAGATGTTCCTTTTGCAGTGCCCGAAATGCAAGAACAACATGAAATACCAAAGCAAAGACTTGTACCTTTCCGGAAAAAAGAAGAAGTGTGTTTATTGCGGTTTTAATATAAGCGTTGGCAAATCCATTGTTAAGAAAATTTAATTTTTTTCCTTGTTGTTCTTTTTATTTTTTATTATATATCTTACAATACACTCGCTAAACTTACTCCTTGCAGCCCTTAATAAACAAGTATTATTTTCCATATTGAAAGTTTCCATATAGAAAATAATGCAAAAACATAACCCTTATAAAGCAATAAACCTACCATTTTATAGACGATAAATTGATATTCAAATTCTTTAAAAAATGACAGAAGAAATAGGGCAGAAATTAGGAACAAGAATAGTGCCAAGAATCATCCAAGATGAGATGAAACAAAGCTATTTGGATTATTCTATGTCTGTTATTGTAGGAAGAGCGTTGCCAGATGTAAGGGATGGCCTAAAGCCTGTTCACAGGCGAGTTCTTTATACAATGTGGGAAAATGGGTTGCTGCACAACAAGCCATTCAAGAAATCTGCAAATGTTGTTGGAAACTGCATGGCTAAATTTCACCCTCATGGTGATGCTGCCATCTACGATACTTTGGTCAGGCTAGCCCAAGATTTTTCAATGCGGTACCCATTAATTGATGGGCAGGGAAATTTTGGCTCGCTTGATGGCGACCCGGCAGCTGCCATGCGTTATACTGAATGCAGATTGACAACCCTTGCCGAGGAAATGCTTGAGGACATTGATAAGAGGACTGTAAAGTTCGTCCCCAACTTCGATAATAGCGCAAGCGAACCAGCAATTCTGCCGTCAAAACTGCCAAATCTTCTTATTAATGGAAGCTCTGGAATCGCGGTCGGAATGGCAACAAACATCCCTCCCCACAACCTAATAGAAGTTATAGATGCTATCGTAAAACAAATAGATAATCCGGATATAAGAATTGAAGAAATAATGAGCATAATCCATGGCCCTGATTTTCCTACCGGAGCCTTGATCTGCGGAGGAGCTGGGATAAGGCAGGCATACTTGACTGGAAGGGGCAAAATAATTGTCAGGGCGAAAACAAGCATTGAAGAGACCAAGAGCAAAACAACAATTGTAGTCAATGAAATACCTTTTATGGTCAACAAATCAGAGCTGCTTGAAGAAATAGCAGACCTTGTGAGGGACAAGAAAATCAGCGGCATATCTGATTTAAGAGACGAATCAGACAGGCACGGAATAAGGGTTATTATTGAGCTTAAGAAAGATTCCGACTCAAACGTTGTTCTGAATCAGCTGTATTCACATTCCAGAATGCAGACAACATTCGGTATCATAATGCTAGCCCTTGTCAACAATGAGCCTAAAGTCTTGAGCATTAAGCAGCTGATACAGTATCATGTTGAGCACAGAAAAGATGTTGTGAGAAAGAGGGCTTTGTTTGATTTGAACAAGGCGCAGTCGAGGGCGCATATACTTGAAGGGATTATGGTTGCATTAGCGAATATCAACAGAATAATCCAACTAATCAAAGAAAGCAAATCAATAGAAACTGCCAGGGACTCTCTAATCCTAAATTTCAATTTGACAAATGAGCAGTCCAACGCAATATTAGATATGAGATTGCAAAGGCTCACTTCCCTGGAACAGGAAAAGATAAAGCAGGAGCATAACGGCTTGATTAAGCTGATTGACGAGCTTAAATCGATTTTATCAAATCCACAAAAAATACTTGATATAATAAAGAAAGAATTAAGCAGCCTAAAAGAAAGGTATCATGATGAGAGAAGAACCCAAATCATTGAACTTGAAAATACAGAGCTTGAGACTGAGGATTTGATTAAAGACGAGGAGATGGCAATCACAATAACAAATTCCGGCTACATAAAACGATTGGCATTGCAAACATACAAGCTGCAGAACAGAGGCGGGAAAGGAGTCATTGCCACAACCACAAAAGAGGAAGAGATAGTAAAGGACATCTTTGCCGCAGGAACCCACTCTTACATACTATTCTTTACAAACAAGGGAAAAGTCTACTGGCTTAAGGTCTATAACATTCCAGAAGCCAGCAGGCAAGCAAGAGGCAAGGCAATTGTAAACCTCCTTGAGCTTGGAAATGATGAGGTTGTGACTGCTTTTGTGCCTGTAAGGCAATTTGATGATAAGAGCTATTTAATCATGGTGACAAGAAAGGGCACAGTCAAGAAAACGGAATTGATGGCCTACAGCAACCCAAGAAGGCACGGGATTGTCGCAATCACGCTTGAAGCAAATGACAACTTGATCAATGTTGAGCTAACGGACGGCAATCAGCAGATAATATTAGCGACTAGAAACGGGATGGCCGTTAGATTTGAAGAGAAGAATGTGAGGCCTACTGGAAGATCCGCACAAGGAGTCAGGGGAATAATCCTAAAGGGAAACGATGAAGTAGTTGGAATGGTGGTGGCGTCAGATGAAAAAACCTTGCTTACAGTTACTGAGAATGGATACGGCAAAAGGACTTCGATATCCGACTACAGGCTCATCAACAGGGGCGGTTCCGGGGTAATCAACATCCAATGCAGCCAAAGAAACGGGAAAGTGGTTTCTATCTGCCCTGTAACGGATAATGATGACATAATACTGATCACAAAGAACGGCATTGTCATAAGGGTGCCTGCAAGCGGAATTTCAATCATCGGAAGGAACACTCAAGGAGTCAGGATAATGAAATTAGAGGCAAATGACAAGGTTGTCAGCACTGTCAAAGTTAAGAGGGAAAGCAATGGGGAAGCGTAGAGATAGAGACTTTGGAAAAAAGCCATCTGTAAATTGGTTCAGATTTTTGGATGATGTGGTTCAAGTTTCATACTCTATAATGCCCCCTTTTAGCCTTGTAAGTGTATGCGGCGCAAGTTTTGTTCCTTATAAGGCTATACCGAAGCTGCCAGAGCCTCCAGAAAGAGTTGGGGGAGGCGAAAATGTGCGAACGGAGGTAGAGGTGCCGGGGTATAATGCAACCTTGGTATTCATTATGGATGTGCGCAATTATAGGTCAAAACTATATGGGCCGTACCTGAAAAAATAATTCCTTAAAAATCCAAACTTTTTTATAGCTATTACATTTGATTTCTTCCAATGAAAAATATCAAAAATATACTTGATGAAGTGCTGAAAGAAATACAGCCGGACAAGGAATATGAGGAAGAGATATTCAAGGGGATAAAGGAAATAATCAAAAAGATAAGCAAAAACCAAAAATATATCATGGCAAATTTGGGAGGATCAGGGGCCAAAGGCACATGGCTCAAGACATTTGACGCTGATATATTCGTGCTTTTCGATTACAAAAATTTCAAAGACAAAACTGCCGTGCTATCAGATATTCTGGAAAAAATCCTTAAAAAAAGGTTCAAGCGCTTCGCAAGGCTTCACGGCTCAAGGGACTATTTCCAGTTAAGGCAGGGAAAATTCACATTCGAGATAATCCCCATCCTTAAAATCTCTAAATCAGAGATGGCGCTGAATATTACTGATGTGAGCCCGCTTCATTTTAAATGGGTTTCAAGACATAAGAGCCTGATTAACGAGATGAAGCTTACGAAGCAGTTCTGCCAGGCTCAAAATATTTATGGCGCAGAAAGCTATATCAGGGGATTTTCAGGCTACATCTGCGAAATTTTGACTGTTTATTATGGCTCTTTTTACAGCCTGATGAAGAATGCCGCAAAGTGGCCAAGCAAGGTAACAATCGATGTCGAAAAATATTACAGAGGCAAGGACATCTTTAAGATAATTAACACATCGAAGCTCACTTCCCCCCTTATAGTGATAGACCCTGTTCAAAAAGACAGAAACGCTGCAGCCGCCCTGAGCCAGGAAAAATTTGATGCATTCAGGCAGGCAGCAATGGAATTCATTATCAGGCCATCCAAGGATTTATTTTACAGGAAAGACCTTAAAAGGCAATTTCTTGATGAAAAAGCAAAAAATAAGAAACTTGTGATTATGAAAGTAAAGCCCTTGCCTGGCAAAATAGATGTTGTTGGCGGGAAGCTGCTGAAAATATTCGAGTTCATTGGAGAAACATCAAAGAGGCATGGATTCAAAATGACAGCAAAGGGATGGGAATGGGATAAGAGAAATTGCGCATATTTCTATTTCTTGTTTGATAAAAAACCTTTGCCTGACATTATTGAAATAGAGGGCCCGCCAAGAAAATTAAAGATCCATGTTGACAACTTCAAAAGAGCCCACAAAAAAACTTTTGAGAAAGCCGGCATAATCTGCGCAATTGAAAAAAGGCAGTTCATAATACCAGAGACCCTGTTAAATAGCCTTCTTAAACATCAATTTGTCAAGGAGAGATGCAAATCAATCAGCCTTAAAATTCTTTAAAATGCAAGCAGTAATATTGGCAGCAGGAAAATCAACAAGGACACGTCCATTGACGCTCACCATGCCAAAGCCGCTCCTGAAAATTACAAACAGGACGCTGCTGGAGCACAATCTGGACAACCTCTGTGGGATTGTTGATGAAGCCATTGTTGTGGTTGGATACAAGAAAGATCTCATTAAAAGATCTATTGGGAGCAAATATAAGAATATAAGGATGAGGTATGTCGAGCAAAAGCAGCAGCTTGGAACAGGGCACGCTGCATTATTGACGGAGCCTTTCATAAAAGACAGATTTATTCTGATGGCTGGGGACGATGTCTACTCCAAAACTGACATCAGCAATTCTATCAGGCACAGGTATTCGATATTGGTCAACAAGGCAAAAAACTGGAAAAATTTTGGCGTAATCATAGAAAAAGGCAACATCTTAGCTGATTTTGTTGAAAAGCCTGACAAATTTGTATCAGACCTGATTAATACGGCTTTTTATGTCCTGGACAAAAGAATATTTTTGTATCTGCATATGCTAAAAAAATCAAGCAGGAATGAATATGAATTTCCTGATGCCTTAAAATTGCTCTCCAAGCACGAGCGAGTGCATTGTGTGCGAGCAAGCCAATGGCTTCCTATAGCCTATCCCTGGGACATGCTAAGAGCTGATATGGAATTACGGGGCAAAAGAAATATTATCGGCAAAAACTCCAAGGTGTACGGGAAAGTTATAAACTCAACTATAGGTGACAGGTGCGTAATCAAAGGTAATGTTAAGGATTCCTTAATCATGGATGACGTTATAATTGATAAAGGCTCTGCTGTTGAATGCTCCGTTATCGGAGAAAAAACTTATTTCAGGGGAAAAATATTGGCAAAGAACAATGCAACATCTTTAGTCAACAACAAGAAAATTAAAGTCAGCAGGCTAGGCGCAATTATTGCAGATAACTCAAGGCTTGCTGATGTGGTTGTCCATGCAGGCTGCAAGATATCCCCTGGCAAAAAAATAGAAGGCAGAGTAATCAGGAGTGACGTTAGATGATAGTAGAGAAACTTGTCGAGCTGATTGTTAATGGCATGTCAGCAAGCGGCTATCTTGGCGTGTTTATTTTGATGGCGCTGGAAAGCATGATAGCCCCTGTCTCAAGCGAGGTTGTGATGCCTTTTGCAGGTTACCTCGTCTTGCAGGGTAAATTGACAATGGCTGGAGCATTATTTGCAAGCAGCCTTGGCTCAGTTTTTGGCTCCGCGTTATCTTACTATCTGGGAATGTTCGGGGGAAGGCCTATAGTGCTTAAATACGGAAAATACCTTTTGCTTGATGAAGGGCATTTGCACTGGACTGAGAAATGGTTCAGGAAACAAGGCGAAAGGACAATATTCATCAGCAGGTTTATCCCTGTAGTGAGACATCTTATATCGATTCCGGCCGGCATTGCAAGAATGCCTGTCCACAAGTTCCTTGCCTACACTTTTATTGGGGCGACGATATGGAATTCGATATTGCTTTATGCAGGATTCAAGCTGGGCACCCATTGGGAAAAAATACATGAATATTCCGCACAGCTGGATTTCATTTTTATTGCTGCAATCATCTTATCAGCATTTTACTTTTTTTGGAAAAATAAGAAAAGGAAAAAATGAAGAATTCAAAGAACTTTTGGATATCGGCTATAGGAGCTGGGCTCTTTTTTTTATCCTTCACTTGGGACACACCAATAAACAATTACCTTAAAAATATAAGAATCCCTTTTCTTGACGCTGTATTGGGTGTTATCACTAATTTTGGTGTCGTCGTGCTTATAATGATGATAATTCCAATAGCCACTCTCTACAGAAAGGATAAGAAACCCAAATACCTGTTATTAATAACATTTTTTGCGTCTCTGATTTTCACTTTCGTCCTCAAGCTGGCCATCGCTAGGCAAAGGCCGGTTGAAGTACTAACATACCCCTTCACTGGTATAATCAACTATTCATTTCCGAGCATGCATGCTGTTGTCGCTTTCTCTTTGATAGCCATATTGATTAAAAGCCTTCCAAAACAAAAAATTTTTTGGATTTCCTTTGCTATACTTGTCGGCTTAAGCAGGATATACTTTGGAGTCCATTACCTAAGCGATGTGGTGTTTGGGGCATTGGTAGGATATTTTATTGGGCATTATATAACTGTGCTTTATGAAAAATATTATGTCAAAAATAAGTGAATTTGAACTGAACAGGCAGCTTTTCCATATTTTCTTAGGTGTGCTATTAGCCCTTCTGCTGCGGTATGGCCAAACCGATAAGGAAATGATACTAATAATCACATTAACTGGTCTGCTTTTATCGTACACTATAAAGAAAACAAAAATAAGGATTCCAATAATACACCAATTGCTCCAGAAATTTGAGCGCAAAAAGGAGCTTGAAAATTTTCCTGGCAAAGGCATTATATTTTATTTGATCGGGGTATCCATTTCCTTGTTTTTGTTTCCGAAGGAGATAGCTATGGCATCAATCATGGTATTGGCTTTCGGTGATTCTGTGTCGCATCTTTATGGTCTGCATTTCGGCAGAATCAAGCACCCATTGTCAAAAACGAAATTTTTAGAGGGAACAATCGCGGGATTTGTCGCTGGATTCATCGGGGCTTTATTTTTTTTGGGGCCATTTGAGGCATTTTTTGCTTCATTGGCGGCAATGCTTGTTGAGGCAATTGAAATCAGGATAGGCACAGAGCAGATTGATGACAATTTGGTAGTGCCTTTTGCTGCCGGAGCTATTGTGTGGATAATCAGGCTGTTTTGACAATACTTTTATAAACGATACTGGCTTATCCTCTTGGTTTTAAATTTTGGTGAGAAAATGCTAAATGAACAATTAAGAGAAATATTCCTTGGAAGTAAGGACCCCTTTACAGACATCATTGGCCAGGAAAATGCAAAGCAAGGGATAAAATCTTCTTTGCTTATTGGGAGGCATATCATAATAGTCGGAGCTCCGGGCATAGGAAAAACAACATTGGCAAAAAATATAGCGAAACTTCTGCCAGACATCGAGGTAATCGAGGGATGCAGTTATCATTGCACCAAAGACAGTCAAATTTGCCCATCATGCAAGCAGATGACAAAATACAGGACTGTAAAGCTGCAAGGGACCAAGAGATTTGTGAGGATACAAGGCAGCCCTGATTTAACTGTCGAAGACTTGCTTGGAGACATTGATCCTATCAAAGCATTGAAGTTTGGGCCGTTGAGCCTGGAGGCATTTACGCCTGGAAAAATATTCAAAGCAAACAACGGAATACTGTTTTTTGACGAGCTCAATAGGTGCCCTGAAAAGCTGCAGAATGCGCTGCTCCAGGTACTTGAGGAAGGAAAGGCCACAATCGGCTCTTATGATCTGGATTTTGACATTAACTTTATCTTTATCGGGACAATGAATCCCGAAGACACTTCAACAGAAAAGCTGAGCGACGTGTTGCTTGACAGATTCGACACAATATACATGGGTTATCCTGAAAATGTGGAAATAGAGAAAGAAATTGTGGTTAAAAAAGGGACTAAATCAGCAAATACCGGTGACGAGATGCTAAGCTTGATAGTACATTTTGTTAGATTGCTAAGGCAGGACGATAAGCTTGAAAAAAAACCAAGCGTAAGGGCGTCAATTGGCTTGTACGAGAGAGCACAAGCAAATGCCTTGCTCAAAGGAAGGAAAAATGTTGATTTTGATGACATAAAGGACGTGCTTGTTTCTGTCTTGGCACACAGGATAAGGCTCAAGCCCTCTGTCAGGTATTTGGAGGATGTGGATCATTACGTTAAAGAACAATTTTATAAGAATATAGAATCGACAAAGTGGAAAAATCACTTGGAAGAAGAGCAAAAATCTGGTGATTATCGGTAGCGAAGTTACTCAAGTTAAAGATCTCAGCAAAGCGGATGAAATAAGCGGGAAATTAGCATTCCAGCAGCTTGAAGACAAGTTCATGCATTCTGTTCTTGAGAATGACAAGAAAATCATCGACAGCGGCAAATTAATCAGTGATGCGATAAGCCAGGGCATGTCCTCTTTTAGCCCTGATGTAATGTTTGAGCAGCTCGTAAAGAGTTATACAATTGCAAAGCAAATATACGGCGAGTCATTGATAAGGCTTGTTTCTGGATACGAACCTGATTATGTGAAGAAGAATATTGGCGTGCCTGAATTCCAAAGAGAGCTCAAGGAGAGGATACAGCAGAAGATAGAAGAGCTCAAGGAGGAAGGATTCTTGCTGAAGGACAACTCATTGTCGGAAAAAGGGATTGAGCTTGCCTCTTTAGTGCTGTATTTTGAGGAGCTTGACAGGATAATCCCTAAAGGTGTCATTGGAGGAAAAATAAGCAAAAAAACATTTGCTTACGGAGAAAAGGAAAATTCAAGGTTGTACAAGAAAGGGGACAGGTATAGGGACATATCTTTGAGAAAATCAGTAAAGCTTGCCGTCAGGAGGGGGCACGGAAGCTTCGGAAATAAAGATCTTCAAGTGTTTGAAAAGCAAGCCAAAGGCCAGGCTTACATTGTTTATGCTCTTGACGCCTCAGGCTCAATGAAAGGCAGGAAGATTGATGCGTGCAAGAAAGCCGGAATAGCGCTTGCCTACAAGGCAATAAACGAAAAGGATAAGGTTGGCCTGATAGTTTTTGGCTCTGAGGTAAAGGAAGTTGTGCAGCCCACTTTGGATTTCACAGTCTTGCTCAAAGAAATAACAAAAATAAGGGCATCCAAAGAAACGGAAATTGCTTCGACATTGCAAAAGTCAATTGAGCTGTTTCCAAGCGAGGGAATAACAAAGCACCTGATCCTTATAACCGATGCTTTGCCAACCAAAGGAGATGACCCTGAAAAATCAACTTTGGAGGAAGCTTCGACAGCGAGGAGCAAAGGGATAACCATTTCTTTGATTGGAATTGATTTGGACGAGAAAGGAAAGAGATTGGCCGAGAAGATTGTAGAGATCGGCGAAGGAAGACTGTATGGTATCAAGAACCTGGAGAATGTCGACAAGGTTGTGCTGGAGGATTATTACAGCATCATCTGATTTCTGGCAAAGAAAATCTTTCAGAAATCCTTGCAAACAGGTTTAATGCCGTCTCAAGACTCAAATAGCTCCTAGTCTTAAGCATTTCATAATCTTCAGCTTTATAGACTAATATTTTATTTCCGGAGCCTACAAAAACAACAGGATTTGGTTTCTCTGTTTTTTCTAAGCCTATTTTTGCTAAATCCTCAACAGGCACAATGGCACGGCTTTGTTCGTCTATGGAAATATGAGCATAACGTGCAAAATTCGTAAATCTTCCTAAGTAATCTGCAAACTCAATGTATATGGGAGACTCTTTCCTATGGATTCTATAAAATAATTTAATACCGCCCTTCTCATTTACTTTTTGTCTTTCTTTGAATGTTATCACTAACGGTTTTGGTATGACAATTCTGCTTTTTTCATCAAAGCCAGCACTACCCCAAACACCAGCGAATGGCACATTTTCTTTGACAATTTGTTCTAACATAGCACCTCAAAACTCAATATACTTTAAAAACCTTTCCATTTTTCTTTCTTAATTAGTAGTAACAATTAACTTTAAATATCAATACTCATTCCTTAATTCAATGAAAATACTTGCCTTTACGGACATTCACGGCTCTTTGCATGCGATAAAGAGACTCGAGCAAAAAGTAAAAACACAAAAACCGGATTTGCTTGTGTGCGCCGGAGACATATCAATCTTCGAGCATGGAATTATTGGCATTCTTCGGAAGCTGAACAGGCTGAACAAGCCCCTAGCCATTGTGCATGGCAATCATGAAGACGACTCAACATTCAGAAGGTTGCAAAAACAATTCAAAAACATAATCTTTGTCCATAAAACTCATTTTATGAAGGAAAATTTGCTGCTAATCGGATATGGTGGAGGCGGCTTTTCCATTGCGGACAAGGAATTTGAGAAAATAGCGAACAATCAGTTCAAAAAGATAATTCAAAAAAACAGAGACAAGACAATACTTCTTGTCACTCATGCGCCCCCTTACAGGACAAAGCTCGATAAATTGGTTGATGGGCATTGCGGCAACAAGTCAATAAGGCACTTTATTGAAAAATCTAAGATTGACTTTTTGATTTGCGGGCATCTGCATGAGAATTTCGGCAAGGAAGACAGTATAGGAAAATCTAAAATTATCAATCCCGGGCCGTTTGGGAAAATACTGGTGGTTTGAATTCTAAGATAAAATTATATTCTCGACAGACTCAACCTTATTTAAAAAGAAAAATTACTTAAGTTTCAACAATTTTCGACAAATTGCCAATGACTGCCGAAAAATTAAAGGAGCATCCATCGAAAAAAGGTATCAGAATAATATTTGTAGGAATCTCTGCAAACATAATTTTGGCAGCTACAAAAGGCATAGCCGGTTTTTTTGGGAATTCTTATGCATTGATTGCTGACGCAATCGAATCGACCTCAGATATTTTCACCTCAATCGGTATATATATTGGTTTGAGAATTGCCTCTAAGCCTGCGGACAGGAACCACCCGTACGGACATGGCAAGGCAGAACCTATAGCTGCAGTAGTTGTCGCATTGGCTTTATTCATTTCAGCTTCAGTAATCGCTGTGCAAAGCATTAAGGAGATACTTACGCCACACCATGCCCCGGCACAATTCACTTTGTGGGTATTGGCTATTGTTATAATTCTTAAAGAAACGCTGTTTAGATATATAATTAAAGTTGGAAAAATCACCAGCAGTATAGCCATCAAGACTGATGCATGGCACCACAGGAGCGATGCAATAACTTCTGCTGCCGCATTCATAGGGATTTCAATTGCATTAATCGGTGGAAAAGGTTACGAGAGTGCTGATGATTTCGCTGCATTGCTTGCTTCAGGAATAATTTTTTTCAATGCGTATCGGTTGCTGAAACCAGCCATAGGCGAATTGATGGACGAGTCTCCTTCGAATGGCATGGAAGCCTTTGTCAGGAAAACTGCGATGTCTGTCGATGGCGTCATGGCGCTTGACAAATGCTTTGTAAGAAAGATAGGATTTGATTATTATGTTGATCTTCATGTTGTTGTTGATGGAAAAATATCGGTAAGCAAGGGTCATAGGATTTCCCATAAAGTGAACGAAACCATTAGAAAGTCAAATCCAAGAATTGTAAATGTTCTTGTCCATATAGAGCCTTTCTTGAAAAAGAAAAAAAATCCAGAATATCGTTATTAAAATATACTCATCAAGGATATAAAAATCAATCAAACTTAATAACCCTTCCTTCAAAATCCTCCTTCATCAATAAAATAACTCTTGAAGGTTCATGCTCATCTATCAGCTTATAATCTGAATATGTGGCTATCTCCTTTGAAAATTCTTTCACTTCCTCATGCAACGGCATATTACTTTGCTCCAATCTTTCTCTTGACATGCCAACCCACATGTAAGCCTTGACTTCAACAAACATGGGCTGGCTAAGCTTAATTATTTCTGCCCATTGTTCTGCATTAACCATATTCAAGCCTTTGATCAGGGTGAATCTTAACACGGTTCTTGTGCTTCCCTTCAGTTTTGGCAATAGGCTTAGAGTCTGGTATAAGCCATGCCATGCATCCTTTATGATTGGCCTGTCTATCAGATTGAACAATTCCTCATTAGGGGCATCAACAGAAATGTAAAGCTGAGTTGGCGGCTCAGCAAGCAATCCCCGAATTCTTTCCGGCAATAACCCGTTGCTTACAACAAATGTTGAAAATCCCCTGTCTTTGTATCCTCTTATTAGCTCCGGCAACTTTGGATACAAAGTCGGTTCGCCGTCCAGGCTTATTGCCACATGCTGCGGCTTCATCGCTTCTTTAAACTTCTCTTCGCTGGTTTTTTCATTACCGCCGAAGCCTGAAAGCAGCTTTTTTTGCATTCCTATGGTACCTTCAACAATATCCTTTGGGTCATCTATTCCATCCTGCATTGCCTGTTCAGTATGATACCTTAAGTCCCGCCAGCAAAAAACACAGGCATTGTTGCAAGTATAAGTTGGAGTCATCTGTATGCATTGATGGGAATTAATCCCATAGAATTTGCTTTTATAGCAGCCGCCTTCGCCCCTCAATTCGCTTTTGGTCCAATGGCAGGTCTTAACTCTGGTATGGTTTCCGACAACTTCGTACTGTTGTTTCTTAAGAATCAGCCTGACATCTGCTTGTATCATGGATTTGGTTATGATACAAATATATTTAAACTTTAGGTTTTCTTCACTTCATCATGGACTTGAAAGCCGCATTCAAGAAGCTAGAAGAAAACCCTGAATTTAATAAATGGCATAAAGAGAACAAGGACGCATATTTTTCTTATGCTTTCAAGATACCGCAGGAAATGGATTTAGATGATTGGCAGCTTGGATTTTATGACAATAACAAGGATAAAATAACAACCTTTGTCATTGAAGGAAATCATATAAAAATGAGGCCTGAAGAAGAAGTATTCAAGAAAGAACAAACAAAGGTAAATGAGGTCAAAATTGACAAAATAAGGCTCACTTTTGACAATGCATTGACAAAAGCCAGCCAATTCCAGCAAAAAAAATTCCCAAAGGACAAAAGCATAAAAACCATAGCTATATTGCAAAACCTAAATAATCTTGGCAATATATGGAATATAACCTATATAACTGAGACTTTTAATACATTAAACATCAGAATAGACGCTTCAAATGGAAAAATAGTCGAGCATAATCTTTCTTCTGTCTTCTCTTTTGGGAAGGAGTGACTTGAAGTAAATTAATCAAAATAACTTAATAAAACTATATTTTTAAATTTAGAATTCCTTAAATACAAGCTTGCTCCTAAAATTCAAGTTTTCTTTGCGGTTAAAATGACTATAAAAATCAAAATCAAAAAGATAAGCGATTCAAAGATACCATCTTATGCCCATAAAGGCGATTCTGGGATGGATTTGTATGCGAATGAGGATCACATGCTGAACCCAATGGAGCGAAAACTGATTGGAACAGGAATCAAGGTTGCAATCCCCTATGGATATGAAGCACAGATAAGGCCAAAAAGCGGCTTGGCTTTGGAGCATGGGATAAGCCATGCCAATTGCGTAGGCACAATAGATTCCGGCTACAGAGGAGAAATCAAGATACCCCTTATCAACTTTGGCGAAAAGCCATACAAAATAGAGAAGGGAAAGAAGATAGGCCAAATAGTGTTTGCAAGGGTGGAAGAGGCTGTTTTAGAGGAAGTTGAAGACCTTGGAGAGACTACAAGGAATGATAAGGGATTTGGTAGTACAGGCTTAGACTAAAAAGAGGTGTTTATAATGGGAAAAGATACAAGCAGACCAATTAGTTTCAAGACGGTCCAAAAGAATAAGAAGCTTGGCGAATTTGTTTTGGAGGAAAAAGTTGATGCCAACCTGGAAGAAAAGTCAGCGGACTGATCATTGTTTGATTTGAATAAATTAATATCTACTTTCTAGTAGTTAATTACGAAAGATTTAAAAAGGATTGTTTATTATTCTAATGGGGACAATTAAAATGGCAAATGCACGGGCTGTTCAACATTATTCAAAACAATCACTAATGCCTCCTCTAATATATTATGGAAAAGGAGATGTTAAGGGTCAGGTATACGTAATTGGAGATGGAGTGTATATTAGAATGGATTTTGATGGTCATTGTTTTGCGGTCCCAAATACACAAGGAGAGCCATTTAGGAAACCGAGAATAGACTTCGTCGAAGATTGTTTGAATGATTCTCATTGCGTAGGCTTCGTTCCAGTTTCTGAGGACATTGCCAGAGAGATTCGAGAGAGATTGAAACTTAGTCCAATTTTTCAAGGTGTTTTCCTTCCAGATATAGGTCAAAGCTTTGTATTATATCACAATCGAAGACCATTTTTACAACCGAAAAAGTGATAATAAACTGCATTACAAAAGATGTTGAAATATAAAAAATCTGAAGCTGGATTGGTTGTTGTCTTTGTAGTAATTGTAATCCTTTTCTTTTTGGGCTGGCTCATAAATTTCAGCCAAAGGGAATGCAAAAGCAATAAGGATTGCGGCTCAGAATCTTATTGTGGTTCTGATTTTGCGTGCCATCAATATCCAAATATACAAAAAACAATTATACAGTACAATTTTTTCTGGCCTGCTTTAATCTTAGGAATAGCCATAGTCGCTGCAGCCATGATTTTTAGGTGGAAAAAGAATAATGAAGATGCGCCAAAGCCTATTGCACAAGAAGCTCCTTTGTATAACAACCAAACAAATTCAAAGGAAGAAAGCTCAGAGGATACAAAACTTTATTATAAAAGCAATATAAAGACCCCTTAAGGCAAAAACATATCAAGTTCTAGCTTTATACTTTCCAGGACACCCTCCGATGGCTTTGAAGCGTCTATTATCTTGATATTATCTTCTAACAGCTCAGGCAGCTTCAGGAATTTTTCCCTTATTCTTTTCATGAAAATGAGCCTTTCAAATTTCTCTTTTTTTCTGTAGGATATCCTCTGAAGAGCAATTGACGGCTCAACATCAAGAATAAATGTTATATCAGGCTTTCTAAAAGCCTTGTTCTTATCAATAATTTCCTTAATGGAGAGACCTTGAGCGCCTTGAAATGCAATTGTGGAATAGTAATACCTATCGCAAATAACTATATTACTTCCTTTCTTATTATGCGTCTGCAAGAAAGGCACAATATTTTTTCTTAAGTGTTCTTCCCTATCCTTGACAAACAAATCCATAAGCTTATTCCTATTACTTATCGGATCTTTGTCATTCCTCAGCATTTCCCTAATCTTTTTCCCATAATTTCCGTCTGTTGGCTCTCTTGTTGATAATATCCTGTGCCATTTATTTTCAGAGCGTAAGTAAATCTCAAGCAGTTCTGCTATCTTGCTTTTGCCGCTGCCATCTATACCGTCGATAACAATAAACAAACCATTCTTCATGCGCCTTGAGATTATAATTCCATTTATTAAATTTATGAAATTAGCAAGGTGGATAATCATCAACAAACTTAAAATCTTAAAAAGGAATCAAAAAGATACAAGCTAGATTTTTAATTCTTCTGCATTCTTTCTTTCAAAATACAGATCCCTGATGTCCTGATAAACTTTAGCCTGCTCTTTCGGGTCGATTTCAATGTATATCCTCATCACATCAATATACTTTTTCTTTGCGGCTTCTAAATCGAATTTCATCAAAGCCTGGCGCGCTTCATTTATCCTATTTTGGATGCTTGTTAACTTATCAACATTAGAAGATCCTGGCATATAAACTTCCGCGCTGCGTTTTTCCGGAGCCTTTTCAATTGATCCCTCAAAATTTGGGAGCGCTCTTATAAGCCTGCTTTCCATCAATAATTTCTCGTTATCCCAGGATTCCCTGAAACCTGCGGATTTTGAAAACAACCTGCTGAAAAAAGAGGGCCTGTCAATCTTTTTTATTTTCTCAATTGCATCTTTTATTTCATCCTGAGCCTCTGATACTACGCTGGATTTTGCCTGGCTTTGCTCAAGTTGTTCGGCAACTTGGTCAACATCAAGGTTGTCAATTTGGCTAAATTCGGACATGTCCTTGATTTTTCCTAGGTCCTCTAAATCTTCTTTAAGGTCGAAATCAAAATTACTTTCCAAATCCGGCTCTATGGTCTTTTTAGCAAGAACTTTAGGTTTAATGCTCTTGGATTTCACATCCCTCTTAGTCTGCTTGAGCATTTCTTTCTGGACTGGAATCTCTTTCTTTTTAGTTATTTTACCAACATTTATTTTCAATTTTCTTGCTGTTTTTTTCAGATTTGCTTTTTTATTTCCCTCAACTTCTTTTTTGCCCTTTTGTAACCTCTTTATTGTTTTGGGCCTTTGGTCATTGTTCTTGATGGTTTTGGCTTTTTTGTACTCTGGGAACTCTACATCCTCTGTTTTGAGAACATTTGAACTCTCATTAAGAAATAGGGACTCTTCTGATTTTTTCTCCATTTCCTCAGCTGGCGGTGGAGGTGGTGGAAGAAACTCATCGGCCTTTTGTTTGCGCTTAAAGAATAGCATATTGTACCTCTTTTTTGATGCATTCTTCTATTTGATTTTAAATATTTTGTTGTTTTAATCCAATATTTCCAGAATTTTTTCCTTTGATTTGAATCCCGAAACAATTTTAACTCTCCTTTTCAGAAGCTTTGAAAAGAGCCTTATAATTTCAATGTTGGTTTTGTTGTTTTCGGGCTTTGCCTTCACACTTACCCTGTAAACGCCTTTTTCTTCGTCAAGTTCGACTTTGTTCTCCTTTGAGCTTGGCTTGACAATGATATTGAATCGCTTATCTTTGATTTCCATTCAATATGCAATAAGAGGAATCAATAAAAACTTTGGCGTATTATTTTCACTACTCTTAAAGAATAAAAATAGAAAGGTTTATAAAGTGAGGAAAAATAGAGCATACGATTGAAATGACGCCACAGGAACAACATTCATTGGATCTTTTAGTAATTGATGATACTGATATAATGAGAGATTTACTTAAAGATGCTCTTGAATTAATTGGCCTACCAGATATAAAGGTAAAAGTTGATACGGCATCAGATGGTTTACAGGGTTTGGAAATGTACCGTGCAAGAAGAGATTCTGGAAAACTGTATGATGGCGTTTTGACAGATTTAAGCATGCCTAAAGCTTGCGGAGATGATGTACTGGAAGGCATTAGAAAGATAGACTCCCAAGTTCCAGTTTATCTTATCACTGGAGCTGAAAACACAGGAGAATATGCAAACCGTTTATTAAGAGCAAAGCAATTCAAACCAGATAGAATATTACATAAACCTATATCCATGGATATTATTCCAGAACTTATCAGAGAAATTTCAGCTAAGAAAGTAAGTCTTGGATATACTCCCCCTCAACAAAAGCCGGAAGCATATCAATCATAATCTCTCCAAGTATGCTCGCATTTCTCGCACCTTAAGAACTTTGTTTCTGGCTCGTCTCCGGCCCTTGTCTGCACCAGCCAGAAATAAGCTGTCTTATGGCCGCATTTCGGGCATTCTGCAGTCGTCTTCGGCAGTGTTTGGAGCTCGCCTTTGTCTATGACCTCAACTTCCTTTTCACTCTTTGTAACCATCTCCTTGACTGTAGCTCCTGCTACCTGGGTTGTTTTGTAGCCGCAAGAGCATGTTAGCATCTTCTTGCTGTCTTCTTTTTTAGGTACAAGTATTGAGCCGCACTTTGGGCAAAACATATCAATTCTAAAATCTTTAACAAATCCTATATAAATTTAACCTTTTTGAGCAATCAAACCGAAAAGAGGCTTGATTATCGGCTCAAATACCCATTCAACCGCCCAAATCTTGATATATCCCAGCAGAGGTATCCTCAAAACAGAGTTTCCAACAATCTTGTCCTGGCCTATCCTTGTTTCATCGATATAAGGGGGCCTCAAGGGGCTGTTTATGGAAGCCCCATTATTGTCGCCTTTTGTCTGGAAATAATAAAGGCCGCCTTCCTGCCATTTCTTAACAACCCTATGAATGATTGGATCTCTCTTTGAGCTCCAAAACACAACAACTTCCCCCACATTTATATTCTCGGCTTTCTTGCCGCTTAAAACCATGATATCTCCTTTATTAAACCCATTTCTTAAGGGGAATTTCTCAAAATCTTCTTTTTTAATGTCATTGGATTCATACCAACTTCCTGCCTTATCCCACCACATTTCAAAATTGCTGTTGTGCTCCATACTTTCGCTTACAACAGCAACCACAGGATGGGATGTCTGTAGCGCTAATCCAAGAAAAGGATAAACAACAAATTTAATGAGAATGAATGCCAAAATTATATTAACAATCCAGCTCCATATACTATTGTCTTCCCATATAAAATACCACACTTTCCTTAATATTTTCCTCCAGTCTTTCATAAATCACGCTCGCGCCAAAAAGAATAAAAAGGTTTGCTTTTCCTTAATCTATACTCACAGACAAAATAGCAAGTAAAGGGCATATTAATACCTGATTACACATCATCTACAACAATACTTACGATACGAAGTCAAAACTCTCAAAATGAATATACCGAGAAAGGATTACTATCAAGGGATACTGCAGCTTAGGGATGTAAATGAAGATATACTTGGATTTGTCCATAGCCAAATCAGAAAAAGGGAAGGAATAACAGTAACAAGGACTGTAAAATTCACCGACGGCCTTGATCTTTATATCACTTCCCAAAAATTTATTAGGATATTGGGGAAAAAGCTGAAAGACCGCTTTGGCGGAGAGCTTAAGGTTAGCGCAAAGCTGCATACCACAAACAGGCAAGGAAAGGAACTTTACAGAGTTAACCTTCTTTTTAGGCCTTTAAAATACAGAAAAGGAGATATAATCTCAATCCGGGATGAAAAAGTCAGGCTCACAGGCATTGGAAAGAAGATCTTTGCAAGAAACCTTAATACAGGAAAAAAAATGACAATTAGGAGCGCAGACTTACCTTAGAATTGATTGCTTTTCTCTTTTGTAATCATCAACAATCTTGCTGACCCAGTCTATTTTTGATTTTTCCAATTCAAAATTGTTTTTCTCAACTAATCCGAAATTATGGAACCCTTCAATTTTCAGGTTTTTAGCATCTATAAATATGAATGGCAGACTGCTCGCGTTTTTCGGGCTCAAGAATCTTTTATGGACAATTATGAATACCCTTCCTTTTATCGCATCAACTACGCTTTCGCTAGCGATATTTGGATTCTCGACCAACAATATGTCATTCCTTTGTATGTTCAAAGTCTTATTCTTGTAGTTGAACTCATTCATTCCTAATGTGTCAAGCCTTTTCAGCACATAGAATTTAGGAGCATTCAAAATAAAATCACTCAATTTGCTGCTCAAAGAGCGCAATTCAGATATCTCCTTTTCCTTAGACTTAAGCGTGAATTCAAGAAACCTTATTCTTTTCTCCCTAAAATCAGCCAATTTCCCTTGATTTCCAGCCTCTTTCTCCTTATTGCTTCTTTTTTCCAGATTCTTTATCATATTCTCCAATCTGTTGTTGTAACTCTTGACTAACGTGAAATCTGCCTTGTAAGCCATTAACTTGTCATATAACCTCAGAAAATCATCTTCACTTAACTTTTTCTCTACCACCACTTTTTCAATTATTTTGGCATCTTTATCACACTTTTCTATAATATCAATTGCTCCTTTTATGCTGATTCTTTTTGATATCACCAGCTCTTTTATCTTATTTCTTATTGCATGCTTTTTATTTTGAGCGATGAAATTATCTATTTTGTCAAGAAGCGGCTTTGACGACTTATAGGCCAATAATGCAGCTGCCAAAGCGTCGCTTTGGTGCTCATCGCTTGTTGCAAAACTCTTAGCCATCTCTCTTTTTTCATCCAGTTTAAGGTCTTCGATTGGACTTATTACCCGTGCACCTACTTTTGTTGCGAACAGCTCTACAAGATTCGGCACATTCATTTTGTCTGTCCCTACCAAAACAGGCTTGCCAAGCTTTATTGTTTCAGAAATCAATTTGCTTAAGTCTAACTGTTTAGATGAACTAGCAAGGACTAATTTACCTTCAATATCGAGTACTGCAAAACCTGTTGTAGTGCCAGGATCGATGCCTACAATCAGAAGTTTTTTTCCCTCCATCTAATCACAGCATGACTTATTTATTTAAAAACTTTTAGGCGCAAGCTTTTTAAGCAAAATGGCTATACTAAAACTTATATGGATAAAAAAATTGCTATTGACGGGATTGTTGCCAGAGGAATGGGAGAAGGGGCATTTTTCATGTCAATGGGGCATTATCAGGATGAAATCAAAGAAAAAGTCGGCTTTACAGCATATCCAGGCACATTAAATCTGAAAGTTGTGAAAAAGCAAAAAGATTCATTGGAAACTTTTGATAAAATAAGAATAGATGGTTTTAAAAAAGACAACAAGACTTTTGGCGGAGCGGACTGCTATAAAGCTAGGATAGAAAAAGTCAATGGAGCGATTATTATCCCGCATCTGACAAGGCACAAAGAGGTTATAGAGTTCATTGCCCCTGTCCATGTAAGGACAGAATTAAAGCTTAGGGACGGGGATAAAGTTAAGGTCGAGTTAGAATGAAAAAAATAGGAATTGCAGACACGACATTTGCTCGAGTGGATATGGCGAGATTTGCAATAGATGTAATAAGGAAAAACTCTGAGGCAAAAATTGAGAGGTATACGGTGCCCGGATTCAAGGACCTGCCTGTAGCGTGCAAGAAGCTGATTGAGGAAGAGAAATGCGACATTGTGATTGCCTTGGGAATGGCCGGACCAAAGCCTGTTGACAAGCAATGCGCTCATGAGGCTGCTCTTGGCCTGCAAACCACGCAGTTGATGACCAACAGGCACGTGCTTGAAGTATTTGTCCATATGGACGAAGCGAAAAATGAAAAAGATTTATTTGAGATTGCAAAAAACAGGACTGAGAAGCACGCATTAAATGCATTGGCTTTGTTGAAAGGAAGAGCAGAGCTTACAAAATTTGCTGGAATGGGAAAAAGACAAGGAAAAGATGATGAAGGGCCTATAATAATTAAATAACATTGAAGAATAAATATGCAGATCTAAATAAAAATCAAGGAGACTTTTAACATGGCAGAAAAATTAGGAATGGTTGTATCACAGTTTAATTATGAAATAACTGGCGAAATGAGCAAGAGATCCCAGGAAAGGGCCAAGGAAGCAGGGGCAAGAATTGTCAAAATAGTGGAAGTCCCTGGAACTTTTGAAATTCCCTTTGCTGTCAAGGAGCTGTTGGAGAATGAAGAGATTGAAGGTGTTGTCACACTAGGCACAGTGATAAAGGGAGGCACGGACCATGACACTGTTGTTGCACATTCTGTCGCAAGAAAGCTTCTTGACTTGTCCTTGCAGTACAACAAGCCTGTATCTTTAGGAATATCCGGCCCAAACATAACCTGGCAGCAAAGCGAGAAAAGGATAGAAGAATACGCCATAAGGGCCGTTGACTCTGTTGTTAAGATGCTGAGAAAAGGATAATTTATTTGAGAAATCATTCAATCATCATTGAACAATCAATACATTGCCTATTCTCAAAAAATCAATTGCAAAATAAATACATCAAAAAAATTTTCCAAGAGAAACATTCACTTTCTTGATTTTATTTCTTTCATTGACAATCTTCCTTGTCCCCTCTTGTTCCATGAAAGAATCCAAAAACGCCTTTCTTGTCCTTTTATTGAGAATATAGTGATCTAGCACCTCAGCCAATTCTTTTGGTTTCATGTTAGAGTTCTTCAAAATTACGCTTAATCTCTCCACATTAGTTTTCCTGAATTCCTTCATAATCTCATCATTTTCAAGAATTGTTGACAAAAATTCTTTTTTAGAGGTTGAAGCCAACCCGCTGAGCAATTTTGATATTTTCTCCGGTTCTGTAAAAAGGAGGAATTTAACAAGCTGCAAGGCCCTTATCATGTCATTTTTGTAGTATTGCGTGTCGAGATTTTCCAGCGTATCATACATTATATCCTCAAATTCAATTATCTGCACCCCCATAATTCCGAATTCTTTTATGATGCCTGGTTTTTTCAGCTTCGGCAGGGAGTTGAGTACAAGCGCCCGTTTCATAACAGGATTCTCTAGAAAGCTTATTCTCTTTTGGACCAAATCTGATATAGAGCTGTCATAAAACTTTTCCTCTGAAATCTTTTCCGCGGAAATTCCCATTTCCTTTGAATCGATAGTGCCTGTAAGGGAGCAGCTTACCTGCACATGGTGCACTTCTTTCGATTGAATGTTTATTGCCAGAATCCCTACATCCTTGTTGTTGGACTTAAGATTATTAATCGTGAAGAAGCCTCTTTTATTGTACCAGTAATTAACTATCTCTTTTTCAGCACTCATCACCTACCCCCTTGAAAAGATAATATCTGCTGTTGTTTATAAGTTTTTTGATTTTATAAGTCAAGCAAGTTCAAGCCAGTAAATTCATCATACTTTCTGTTAATTGTCGCACTTAGGTTAACGAGAACAATTTCGCAAGTCGCTGAAATTATGCCTTCTTTCAAATGGCCCGCAATCGCTTTCATTTTCTCATCGCTTAAAGTGATATGGCAGTGCAAATAAAACTCATTGTTCATTGTTGCTATATTGCCGCTCATGTTCACTATCTCTAATGGCTGCTTTAAGATTTTTGATGTATATTTTTTGGTTTCAACAATGTAATGCGCTAACTCAACTTCGCCTAAAGCGCCTAGCCCAAAAAAATAGCCGCATTTTATTTTGTTTTTGCTGCAAAAATTTTTTAGAGTTTCAATTATTTTTTCTCCTCTCTCTAGCCTTATGATGCAAGTACCTTTTATTTTTTTGAATTTCATTTAAATCACAATCTGAGTGTACATATACAAAACCCACAAAACTAATAAGATTTGGATTCCTGATATAACCAACGATGTTGCAGCCATCACTTTTTTTTTGAATATTTTTAAGTGAATTATTGAAATAATAAAGGTGAATAAAGTTGAGATGTACCACAATACGGATAATGCGTATATGGCATACTTCAACATTCCCTTTTCAGAATTATTTGGAGACTTGAAAAGAGCTAGTAATAGAGTTACAAAGATCATGCTATAGAAAGCAATTCTTAGACCATACCATATGAAACCCTTCCAATTATCCTTAGACATCTTTTTTCTTCAAAATGATTATGTTTCCTCTTCCTTTCTTTATCTTTTCAATGATTCCTTTATGCTCAAGCTCCGCTATCATGAGGCTGATTTTAGCCTCTGACAATGGAATCTGCTTCCTTATCTCTTTCTGCGTTGTCCTTCCGCCCTCTGACTTGATTATACCCATAATATTTTTCAAATCATTGTCCTCATAACTTTCTTCGGCTTTTTTATTTGAGGTGCCTATTCCCTTGTCCTTTTTGACTCTTTTGTAATAAGATAAGGAGATAGCAAGAGAGATTATCAATGCTAAGAAAATTACAATCCAAATTGCAGAATTATCTTTGCCAGATTCAATCAATTTTTCATCTATATCCACGTCTATATTTCCAACTCCCTCCTCAATTTCCGGAAACAAGATTAAGTCAAGCACATAAGACCCATCGGTCTTGACTGTTATATTCTCTTGCGATGATGATATTACAGAATCCCTGTAAAGCAGCTGGGACTTAATCGTGTAATAGCCGATTGGCACATTAAAAGAATAAGTCCCATTTTGTGCAATCACAAACTGCCTTGGTGATGTATCAATTTCTACTCTTGCATTATTGACTTTTTTTAATGACAAGTCATAGACTGTTCCATGAATGGTTGAGGCATTTACGATTCCTGCAAATGAAATTACAGTCAGTAAATAAATAAAAATTTTCAAGTTCATTTAAAACGATAAAAATTATGCATTTAAAAACATTTTGAATTTCATAACTCTATTTGAATACTCTTTAAATCATATTAAGACTTGTAAACTCCTCTTAAAGCAAAAGAAGGCCGAATAAAGCTTTGTAAAGTTTTAAAGGCACCAATCAAGCATTAATTTTCTGATAAAAAAAGTTTATTTATAAATAAAATAGCCTACACTACCTGAAGATTTGACATTATAGCAGTCAAAAAGTTATGAAATCAAAAGCGAGGTAATCAAAATGAAAAAGAAAATTGCGCTGTTTTTTATTGCAATATTTATTGTAAGCCTGATCCCAGTCAGCTTTGCTGATGAAGGCTCGAACTCCTTAAGAATATCAACAGAAGATAATGCCACGGAGATTGATGTTGAGCATGAAACAGATGTCGAAGTAGAGTCAGATTCAAATTCCGGCAGGACAAATGCTGAGACTTCTATAAGACAAGAGACAAGGATCAAAGCAAAGGAAAATAAGGAAGAATTCAATAATAGATTGAAAGCCTTGAGAAATGAGCACAGGATTAAGATAGAAGCATTGAACAAGGAAAAAAAGGAAAAATTTGCGGAGCTAAGCAGCGAAAGGCTGCAAAAGATTGCTGAGCTTGATGAAAGGCAATTGGAAAAACTGTCAGCTTTGAACATAAGCAATATAGACAAGCTTGCCCAACTAAAAAGCGAAAGGCTCAAAAAATTAACAGAGCTCAATGAGGAAAAGCTGAAGAGGCTTGCAGAGCTTAAGGAAGACAGGCTTGAAATGATTTCTGATTTGAACGGAACGGAAATAGAGAAACTGGCAGTATTAAACAGGTTCAAGCTTAAAGAATTAGCAAGGCTCGATAAGGAAAAATTAAGGATAGAGCTCAAGACCTACAAAATCATAAAAGTCAAAAATCTGGACGACCTTGATGAGAAAAACCTGACAGAGGAGAGAATAGAATGGCTGAAGGAGAAATTTGAGGAAGCAAAGGTCAACCTAACCTCTGCAAATGAAGACTTGAAGGAAGCAAGGGACGACCTAAAGGGAGCCATGAAGGATAGAAGGGAAGATATTGTGGTAATCAACTCAAAAACGTATCTGCTGAGGAGCATAACTGTTATGGTGTCTCACTTGGATAAGATTAAGATACAAGTGCAGGAAAACACCCAAATATCAGATGATGAGGGAGCAGAGATAGTTGCTGACATCGATGCGCAAATATCCGAGTTAAATTCGCTAAAAGCAGAGGTAGAAGCGGCAACAACAAAGGAGCAGCTAAAGGAACTTGCGAAAAAGCTGAGGGAAAAATGGCATGAAATAAAAGAAACAAGGCTTTTGCTGCATGCAGAAAGAGTGATGGACGCAAGGATTGAAGGGCTGATAAAGCGCTCGAATGTTCTTGAAAAAAGGCTTGACAAAATACTGGACAATGCCAATGAAAGCATTCAGGCTGACTTAAGTCAGGATATGGAGCTATTCAGCCAGAAAATAGCAACTGCCCAGGACAAATATAACCAGGCTAAAGCAAAATTAAGCGAGGCATTCAGCTTGAGACTGTCAAACAGCACCGGAAATACCGAGCAAATCAAGGCTTTGGTTGATGAAGCAAAGGAATTGAGGAAAGAATCTCATGAAGCTTTAAAGGAGGCCCATGACGTGCTGAAGATTATTGTCATGAAGCTAAGGCTGGCACACTTGGAAGCAAATCTCTCAGCGGATGTTGAAGTTGAGATTGCAGATTAAGCTAAATGAGATAAAGCTTCAGACCATAGCTTCTAATTGAAAGAAGGAGGGAAACCACATGAATCGTAATATAGGAATATCCTTTTTAATTATTTTTTTTACATTTTTTTTAGTAGGATGTACAGAGCAAATCACTTCAACAGGCTCTGATTCAGCGCAAGACCAGCAAACAACCCAAAAAGGAAGAGCTGTATTCGCAATCACTGATGCAGCTGCTGATATGAATTCTGTGACTAGTTTAAAGGTCACAGTTGACAAGGTCACAGTGCACAGCGAAGTTGAAGGCTGGATTACTGTATCTTCAAATTCCAAGACTTATGATTTGCTGGAGCTTAAGGCAGAGAGCAAACAGGAACTTCTAGCTGATGCGCAGTTGAGCCAGGGGTCCTACAACCAAATCAGGCTTGACATATCCAATGTTGTTGTTACAGATAGTTCCGGCCAGCATGAAGCGAAACTTCCTTCAGGACAATTAAAGGTCAATGGAAATCTGGAAGTCAAATCAGGCGAGACAGCCACAGCTACATTTGATTTCATCGCAGATGAGTCATTACATATCACCGGTAAAGGAGAATACATTATGGCGCCTGTTTTGCAGGTTGAAACAAGAGGCGAAGCTGATGTTGAAGTGCAAAGCGACAACAGAGTTGAAATAAAGGGTGGCAAACTCAAGACAAATTCAAAGATTGGCATGGATATCAATGGGAATTTTGAAATAGGAAGCAAAATAGCTAAGGACGCAGACCTTGCAATCGAAGCTGGCTCAATAAAAATTGCAGGCAAATCCTTAATAGAGGTTAAGGTACCTGTTAAAGGCAACACCATCTTCACAGTTTCTGACAGCGCAGCCAAATTGGAAGGTATTAATAGCGTTAAAGTCACTATAAGCGGATTGATGGTTAAGGAGGATCTTAAGGGGTGGTTTAATGTTACAACCGCTCCTCAGACTTTCGACCTTTTGCAGTTGAGAGAATCCCAATCCCAGTCCTTGCTGGCAAGTGTTGACCTGGCACCGGGCTACTACAAGGAGCTAAGATTGCAGGTGTCAAATGCAGTTGTGACTGATGCCAACGGAGAACATGAAGCCAAGCTGCCGTCCAATGAGCTCAAGTTCTATGGGGTTTTGGTTGTGGAAGCAGGCTCCACATCAGTGGCAAACCTTGACTTTATTTTAGATGAATCGCTCCACATCACAGGAAATGGAAATTATATAATGGCGCCCGTAATTCAATTGGAAACAAAATCGAATGCCGATGTCGAGCTAAAAGAGCAAAACATGGTCAAAGTGAAGTCCGGAGATTACAAAAGCAGCACTAAAGTCGGCATGGACGAGAAAGGGAATGTGGGCGTTGGAATATCCATAAACCCCAAATCAGAGCTATCAATTGAATCAGGCCAGATAAAAGTGAAGTCAAAAATACAATTAGGCTAGGCTGGTCCTTATTAGAAAAATTTAAATATTGGAATAAATAAAGCCTGATTGGTGAATAAATGAAAAAATTCTTGTTCTTAATGGCTCTTGTGGCTGTATTTGCTGTTGTTGCATGCCAAAAAGAATCAACTGGTGTTTCAGATGGAAAAATGGATCAAACGAAAGAACAGCCTGTAATGCAGTCAGATGTAACAGGCGACGCAGCTGTTGATTCCATAGGCTCGGACTTAAGTGATGCAGAAGCTGCAGAAAAAGAACTATCTGGCGAGGGCATAGAAGATATTGATAGCGGACTTCAGGATATAGAAAATATTTAATCTTCTTCAACTAGCCTAATTCTGGAAGATGTAAAAAATGATTAGGTTTATTTTGACAACCTTTAAATAAAAAATCCCATTCTATTTTTTCATGATAAGCATTGACGGGAATTTTGGAGTTATTTAGGATATCTTCTTTTAAAATCTTCTGATTTGGTATACATAGAAAAGACGATATTCAAAAATTGGCTAACTTTGAACTTTTTTATCCCAATATTCCTCATTATAATAAGTTTTATAAGTATTGGCGTGATTAAAAAGGTATGATTACACT
>CAZMBY010000004.1:12891-61842 GCA_964564925.1 uncultured Methanosarcinales archaeon | reverse complement strand
TGGGCCCGACCAGATTCGAACTGGTGACCTTCACCTTTCGTAAAATGGTTAAATAAAATTTAACCTGCGGCTTGTAAGGGTGACGTCATAGCCGCTAGACTACGAGCCCAAAGGAAAGAAACGTATTGATAAAACCTATAAAAACCTTTTGAATTAAACGGCAACAAGCAACCTTGAATTCCCGCAGTAGAAATAGCTCCTTGCATTCTTTAGGTTGAGGTATTTTTTAACCCTGTTCAGCTGCTTCTTGGCTTTCAAAATCCTGTATGAGCACTTAACCTCGTATATGTCAAATCTGTCACCTTTCTTTGCAATCACATCAATCTCTCCCAAAGAGCGCTTCGCATGCTTCAACGGGACATTCATAGACACAGAATCATAGTTATGCCTTATCTTATTGCTCAGCTCTAAAACATACTTGTCGTGTTTAGACAGCTTGATAATTCCCACCGATAGTTCATCTTTTGGCTAGCTGGTTTATATAGTTTTCGGTTACCAACTCTGTCTAAATCTCGGGTGATAGAATAAGGTGTCTATTGTGGGTGAGATACTATTTAGAAACTTATTTAATTGTTTTTGGTCTCATTGGTTCAGATATAGAATTTATTTCTGCATTAGTCAAATCTTTAAGATTAATAAAGTAATCGGCTTGTTCTATTAATTTTGGTGATATTGAACTTATCAACGGGTCTTCATCAAAATATGCTGCAATTATGACAATCTTTCCTAAATTTTTTCTTACTAATTTAACTGATTCAATTAAATCAGTATCCCCTCCTAAAATTACTGCAATATCATAAGAGTTGCAATGTGCAAAATGGACAAGGTCTGTTGCTAATTGAACATCAACTCCCTTTTGGTAGATGACCCCAGTTGCATGCTTTAAGGGGGTTGTTTTAAGTTGTGCAAATTCCATTCTTTCTATTATGTCAAACATCACTTTTTGTCCATTGGATTTTCTTTTTTGTTTATCAAGGTTTTTTAAGTAATCTTCTTTTTGCTTTTGAAAATGAGCTTTTACATTAGTTACATGGTCATCTACTTTATTTTTTAATGTAGTAGGGAGGTTATGTTTTGCAATCTCTCCCAACAAGGCATCTTCCTTGTCTATTAATTCACTAAACCGCTTTATCTGAAAATTACAATATTTCTTATGAGATTCCAAGATTTTTGAAGTATATCTTCCTGTATAAATATAAGTCCTAACTAATTTAATTTCTCCAGAACTCCAATCATGCAAAGAAGAAATCTTTTTGAATATAAGTTCATGGCACTTATCCAATTTAAAAAATCTTTTGTTGCCTTCATCTTTGCCCCTATTTAAAGCACGAATACAACCATCAAAATTATCCTTATCATTAAATAACATTGCTTTCATAGAAAAACGAGAATTTTAAGGGATATTTAAATACTCCCATATTTCACGGGAGTATCTATCCCCGATATCATAATAATTCATATTGAACACTGCTTATTTATAAATATATTGTTTATTTAGAGAAGTATTGTATACCCTAGTATATATGTTATATGATATATCTATCCGAAACTTAAAGGGTTAACACCAGCACAATTTTGTGAGAATGATGTTTTAGGTCGCAATAGATGGCTTTCATTGTTGAAGTTAAGTTTGAAATAAACTATCTTTTCTTTTTTTTCCTTAAAAAATTAACAAAATAAAATACAATGAAAAAACTGAAAAGATAAAATAGAATAAACAATGTGGCTTTATATTGAAAAGGAGTTAAGTTTAACTTTTGCTTAAAAAATATTAATGATACTATAACTAATACAAAAATAGAATAAATTATAGTAAATATTAACCATCTTTCTTTTTTAATCATTTCATTACCTTTCCTATTAAATATCCTAATATTATACCAATGACTATTGCTGTAATACCATCCACCATAACACCAACTAATGCCCCCAACATAATTAGTATTCCTTGAATTTTATTTAGTTTAATCATTTTCTTTTCCACTCAAAGCTTTTCCGCCTATGAAACCAGCTACTAAAGTTATTATGTTTATGAGTATATTATAGATTTTATCAGGGGAATTCCATGAGGCAATTAAATACATAATTAAGACAATAGAGAATAGAAGAACTAATGCTAATATCATTAAGTGAGTAGCAAATTGTTTGTTTTCTAATCTATCCAAAAATTTCTTCCTCATATGGATATCTATTAAACTTTGCAAATTTAAAGTTATCGGTTTAATCATTTGTTTATCCTCCAATCACCCGAATTAGACAAGCAAAAACATCACCCACAGGTTAAACAGAGTACGGTTACCTCTCTATAATGAATAAATTTATATATTATCGGCACTAAAAAATGCACATGGATCCTCACGACAGAATTTTTAATATAATTTTTTCCAAAGCTGATGAAATCACCTGGCAGAGCATAATCTACGAGCTGGTCAAAAGCGAGCAGATGGACCCATGGGATATCGATGTGAGTGTTATTGCGCAGGAATACATTGAAATGCTCAGAACCCTTAAAGAGCATGATTTCAGGGTTTCCGGCAAGGTTTTGCTTGCAGCAGCCATTCTCCTGAAAATGAAGTCAAATAAGCTTGTTGGCGAGGACTTAAGCGAGCTGGACAAGCTGCTTGTAGGCGTAGAAGAGGAGCTGGAAGAGCTGAGCTTTGAAGAAACTGGCGCAATACCTAAATTGGAGGAAATCCCGACTTTGATACCAAGGACGCCACAGCCAAGAAAGAGAAAAGTCTCCATATTTGACCTTGTGGAAGCTTTGGAGAGGGCATTGGAAGTCAAAAAGAGAAGGCTGCTCCATTCTATACCTCCGCTCAATCTTGAGGCTCCAAAGAAGAGAAAAGAGATGACAGAGATAATCAGGGAAGTGTATGGCAAAATCAAGGGTTTCTTCCTTAACGCAATCCAGGGTAAGCTGACTTTTTCAAAATTATTGCCTTCCCAATCAAAGGAAGACAAAGTACATACATTTATTCCGCTGTTGCATCTGGCGCAGCAGAATAAGATTGAGCTTGTCCAGGACACTCCCTTTGGGGAGATAGAGGTTTTGCTGAAGAAAAAGGAAGAGCCTAAAGTTGAAGGAAAGGCTGAAGAAGTACAAGCAGTGCCAAATCAATAGAAAACTGCATATATAACTATAGCTGATACTTCTTATTCTTCGGCATATAGCCAATTTTTTGATAATTTATTGGTTTTGTTATTATCTTCTCGACTAAAAATCAATCATCAAATCGCAAGATTTTGTATTAATCCAACCATCTGCCGATAACTGAATAGTATCAAATATAAAAAAAGTTAATAAATAAAAATCACTTCATTATGAATCTATAGCCACCACACCTAAATTCCTCAAAAACACGAAATCTTTTTAAAGGCGCAATCTTTCTGCATGCAGGGGTTTGCATGATTAAGGAACACTTCAAATTGATATCAGGGACTGCGAACAGGAAGCTTGCTGAGGAAGTTTCGAAGATCCTCAAAGTGCCATTGACTCCTGTCGAAATCAAGCGATTTCATGATGGCGAAATCTATTGCAGGGTTCTTGAAAGCGTGAGAGGCTGTGATATTTATGTCATACAGCCAACTTCTCCTGATTCAAACCAGCACCTGATGGAACTGTTGATAATGATTGACGCGTTAAAGCGCTCTTCCCCGGACAAGATAACTGCTGTAATCCCATATTATGGATATTGCAGGCAGGACAAAAAATCAAAGCCGCGCGAGCCGATAACAGCAAAGCTTATTGCAAACATGTTACAGACAGCTGGAGCTGACAGAGTGATCATCTTTGACCTTCATGTCCCGCAGGTGCAGGGATTTTTCGACATACCAAGCGATAATCTTGATGTCATACCCTTGTTTGCGGATTATATTGCTGGAAAGAAGATTAGGGATATCGTCATTGTAAGCCCTGATGCAGGGGGAGCGGCAAGGGCAAGGTCATTTGGAAAAGTTTTGAATGCCCCGATTGCGATTATTGACAAGAGAAGGCCGGAGCAGAATGTTGCTCAAGTGGAAAATGTGATTGGGGATGTCAAGGGAAAATCAGCTTTTCTTGTTGACGATATCATAGACACAGCAGGCTCAATAACCGAAGCGGCAAGCATCTTGATGAAGTTCGGGGCAAACGAGGTTTACGCGCTTGCAACCCATGGCGTTTTGTCAGACCCTGCAACAGAGAGGATAAGCAAGTCAAAGCTTAAGGAAGTGGTTGTGACTAATACCACAGAGATACCAAAAGAAAAAATGACAGATAAGCTGAAAGTAATTTCCATTGCCCCATTGCTTGCAGAGACAGTCAAGAGAACGCATGAAGGCCTGCCGATGGGAGTTGTTTATGAGGAGATGTACAGAAAACTCGAGAGGAAGCTGAGATAACCATGGAAGAAAACGAGAAGAAGGCACAGGAATTGTATATGGAGTTCCAGGTGATTGAGAAGCACATAAAGCAAATGCAAAGGCAGCTGGAGGCATTGACAAGCCAGCTCATGGAGCTGCACGCGACAGGCAACAGCCTGGATGAGTTTAACAAGATTAAGGTTGGCACAGATATCCTGGTTCCATTAAGCTCTGGCATATTTGTCAAGGCAAACATCAAGGACAATTCAGAATTTCTCATTAATGTCGGAGCAAATGTCGCTGTCACAAAAAACACAGCCTCAGCAAAAAGGCTTATCCAAAACCAGATTGAGGAGCTGAAGAAGGTACAAAAGCAGATGATAGGCGAATTGGAAAATATGACAAGCCGCGCTGCACAGCTTGAAATGCAGTTGCAGAGCTTGGTTTCATAGGATAACTTCTTAGTTAAGATAATCTTGATTGTCAATTTCAAATGAAGAGGCCATTTATTACTTTAACAAGCGATTTCGGAGTCCAAAGCCAGGGCACTGGAATTATGGAATCAGTTGCTTTAGAGATTAATCCGGATGCCCATGTGATCCATTTGATGCATGGCCTGCCTGACTTTGACCTGTTTTATGCGGCAAGAACAATGGAGACAGTAAGCTGCATGCCTGTCGGATTTCATGTTTGTGTTGTGGATCCTGGTGTGGGAACAAGAAGAAAACCCATCATTATAGAGGCAGGAAGAGGCGATTTTTTGATAGGTCCGGACAATGGAGTCCTATTGCCTGCAACTGCAGTTTTGGGCGGCATAAAAAAAATTGTTGAGATAACAAATGAAAAATACATGAAAAAGCCGGTCTCGCCTGTATTTCACGGAAGAGATATATTTGTGCCGGCAGCCGCATATTTATCGAAAGGGGTCAAAATTGAAAAGTTCGGAAAAAAGTTAAATTCAAATGACTTGGTGAAAGCGCCATATGAAGAGGCAAAGGCGGTAAAAAATGAAATTCATGCAAAAGTCATATCTATTAACAAGTTTGGATCTCTGCATCTGAATATCATGCATGACATTTGGGACAAGTTTAATGTGAAAAAAGGCGACATTGTTGCTGTAAATTTTGCCAGGAAAACATTGAAGGTGCCTTTTTTGACAACTTTTGGCGATGCAGGAAAAGAAAAACCTTTAATAATCAAAGATGATTATGGCAGAATGGAACTTGCCAATAACATGGGAAATTTTTCTAAGCAGCACATGGTAAAAATCGGTGATAGCTGCATAATAAAAAAATAAGCCGATGTGGGAAAGATAAATAGTCACGATTCACTAAAATGTTTAAATTTTTAAAGGAAAAGCTGAAAAGCGCAATATCGAAGATTTCTGAGGGCGTTGAGAAAGAAGGCAAGGTAGAGGAAAAAATAATCGAGAAGCCTGCTGAAGAGGAAAAAAAACAAGAAAAAGGGTTTTTTGCCAAGCTGAAGGAGAGAATTGTCGGAAAGGAAGAAGTTATTGAAGAAGAAAGGAAGGAGCCGGAAGGAAAACCTGAAATTGAAAAAAAGCCTCAGAGAAAATCAGAAGCAGGAGTTAAAGAGCATGCAAAAATAATTGAGCATAAAGAGCAAAAAAAGCCAAAGGAAATACAACAGCCTGTAGAAATCAAAAAAGAAAAACCAGAATATAAAAAATCTGAAGCCAAAGCAAAGTTGCCTGAAAAAAAGGAAGAAAAGGTTGAAATTGAGGAAAAGCTTGAGGAAAGGAAGCATCGTGTTGAAATAAAGAAAGAAGACATCAAGCCAAGACCTCAGGAAAAGCCGATTATTACTAAAAAGGAAGAGCCTGAAAAAAAGGGGTTTTTTGCGTCAATCAAAGAAAGGATAATAACAACGAAGATAGACGAAGGGCAATTTGAAAAATTGTTCTGGGAGCTGGAATTGGCCCTTATGGAAAACAACGTCGCTGTTGAAGTGATTGAAAAAATAAAGGATGACCTGAAGGAAGAGCTTGTGGAAAAGCCCATCAGAAGGACCAAGGTTGAGGAGACTGTAGAGGAGACTTTGAAAGGCTCGATTGAAAGCCTGTTTCAAACAAGCGGCTTAGATTTGATCGAGGAAATCAAGGGAAAAAAGGAAAAGCCATATGTAATCGCCTTCTTCGGCATCAATGGAAGCGGAAAAACAACAAGCATTGCAAAGATTGCCTACATGCTGAAGGAGATGAATATGTCTTCCGTCCTGGCAGCTTCTGACACTTTTAGGGCGGCGTCAATAGAGCAGCTGCAGCTTCATGCAGACAAAATTGGAATCAAGCTGATAAAGCACGATTACGGCTCTGACCCGGCTGCTGTCGCATTTGATGCGATAAAGCATGCAAGGGCAAAGAACATAGATGTTGTGCTTATCGACACCGCAGGAAGGATGCACTCAAATCAAAATTTAATTGACGAGCTTAAAAAAATCACTAGAGTAACTAAACCAGACCTTAAAATCTTTGTGGGTGAATCAATTGCAGGAAATGATTGTGTAAATCAAGCAACCGAATTTAATGAAGCAGTAGGTATAGATGCAATAATACTAGCTAAAGCTGATGTTGATGAAAAGGGTGGAGCGGCAATATCAGTTTCTTATGTTACAAAAAAACCGATTATATACTTGGGAACTGGGCAGAATTATTCAGATTTGAAGCGTTTTGATTCAGAGATTATAGTCAAGAATTTGGGGCTGGGTTAAAAAAAGATTCTAGAATTTTGCAAAACCACTGAAATTCCAGCAATAATCAGTGTACCACCATAAAATTTTACATATTTAATTAGGTGATTATTATTCAGAAATATTGCTGATAATATCCCAATTAATGGGGTATAGAACACAAATCCCCATCCTGCAAGTATTAGAGCCTTAGAAAAAAAGATAAAAAATATTGATGATAAGATGAGAGCAATTTGAATGAAAGAATTTAATTTTCGCTCTGTGGTTTTTACAAAAATTAAGAAAATCCCTATTAGACTAAAAATTACAGGCAACTGCAAACAGCCCAAATAAAACCGCATAGGTGGAACATAAACTGTCATAAATCATCATTTAATTGTCTAATATTTAAGGCTATCAAAGATTTCAATTCTGATAAAACTCAATCCATCAAGCTAAATCATTCTTCACAGGAGCAGAAACATTTATATATAACTAGTGTATAAGCAATGTATAGGTGATTATATATGTCGGAAGTAACTACAATACAGCTTGATAAAAAAGTAATAGACAAATTGAAAAAAGCGAAGGAGTACCCGCGGCAGACATATAACGAGCTTTTGGACAAAGCAGTATCCTTGTTTTTGGAAGTTAAGAAAAATAACACTTATGACGAGTTCTTGCACAAAATCCAACAAGCCAAGATGAAAGAGTTATGGAACAACAAAGAGGATGAGGCTTGGGAAAGTGCATAAAACAGGAGATGTAATCCTTGCACACATCCAATTTACGGATACTTTTGAGGTTAAAGTCAGGCCTGCAGTTGTCCTATTTGAAGAGTATGGCAACATTGTAGTTGCAGGCATTACAAGCAATTTGAGGATGGAGGGTATCCCTTTAACCAAGAAAGAGGGAGCATTTAAAGACAGCATCATTAAAATCAATTATATATTCACGATTTCAGAAAGAATGGTCAAGAAGTACCTATTCTCATTGTCGGCTGATAAAAAGAAAAGTTTAGTCAATGAATTGATCAAAAGATTAAAGCTTTGATAATTTCAAAAAAACTCAATTTCGCCGTCCAAATAAACCCCTTTATGCAATTGCACTGGACGCCAGCCGTCAACAACCAGCTCGGCATCGAGCCATTCTGCAAGCTCTTCGGCATTTCCGATTGTTGCGCTTAAGCCTATAAACTGCGCATTTTTCAAAAGCTGCTTTAGGATTGTCAGCAGGATTTCGAGCGTAGGCCCCCGTTCAGAATCATTCAACAGATGTATCTCGTCAACAACTACTGTTGCAATGCTTGAAAGCCAAGCCGCGTTATGCCTTGTCAATGAATCAAGCTTTTCAGATGTTGTAAATACTAGGTCATAGTCCGCAAGATAAGGATCTGCAGAGTCTATGTCACCTATAGACAAGGCAATCTTGGCAATTTTGTCATATCTCCGCTTGAAGTCCCTGTACTTTTCAGAAGCTAATGCCTTTAATGGAACAATATAAACTGCTTTTCCTTTGCCATCTAATATTGATTTCAGGGATGCCAGCTCCGCTATCAATGTTTTTCCTGAAGCGGTGGGAGTGCACACTAATAAGTTCGTCCCTTCCAAAAGCCCTTTCTTGATTGATTTTTCTTGAGCTGGGCGCAATACTCTTATCTCTTTTTCAAGAACTTCGTACAACTCTTTGGGTATTCTCTCTCTTATTGACTTTAAATCCATATTTTGCATTTTTATCCTGATATTTTTAAATTTATTTAAAATAGTGCAATCTCTGCACCAAGGAGGATGTTACAGCAACATTTGCTTAAATTCAAAAAGTTTAAATAAGTGGATTCAGAGTTTGCTTGAAATGGGAATCTTGAGGAAGGACTACATACTTGACAGGTGGGTTTATTACGCCACTGAAAGGAAAGAAAGGCCGCGCGAAATAAAAAGCATGGAGATTAAAGACGGCAAAAAAACCTGCTTTTTCTGCCCATCAAGCGAGCACTTGACGCCTCCGGAAATCGGCAGGGTTGAATACAAGGGCAGCTGGAAGATAAGGTGGTTCCTTAATAAATTCCCTGCTGTGGATAAAAAGGTAGCTGCAGGCTTGAGGTCCAAGAAGTTTTTTTCTCAAGGCTATTCATATGGAGTGCATGAAGTCATCGTGGAAACGCCGCACCACAAATCGCAGCTTGCTGATTTGCCAGTCCAGCATTTGGGGGAATTGCTTGAAGTCTGCAAATTCAGGATTAGGGAATTAAGCAAATTGAAAGGGATACGCTATGTTGATGTTTTTAAGAACCATGGCAAAGAAGCCGGGACATCCTTATTGCACAGCCACACGCAAGTAATCGCATTGCCGCAAGTCCCAAGCCTTGTCAAGGAAGAGATTGATGCAGTCAAAAAGCATAAGAAATGCCCGTTTTGCGATATCATAAAGGCCGAGTCAAAATCAAAAAGAAAAATATTTGAAAATGAAAGCGTAATAGCATTCGCGCCATTTGCCTCGCGCTTTAATTATGAAGCCTGGATTTTTGTCAAAAACCACAGGACTTCAATGGAAGAGCTTGAAGGGCCGGAATTACAGGGCTTGGCGCTTGCACTGAAAAAGATTATTGCAAAGCTGAAGACAATAAATGCATCCTATAATTTTTTCATACATTATTCACCTGAGAAAGAAAACCTGCATTTCCATATTGAAATTACCCCAAGACTGGCCACATGGGGCGGCTTCGAGCTATCAACTAATGCACTTATAAATTCTGTTATGCCAGAGGATGCAGCAAAGTTCTACAGGCAAAAGTGAGCAAGAACATGCCAATTTTTGCAAATATTTATATATTTATGTTGCATCAATCATCATTAATATGAAAAATCATGCTTTTTACGCATTAAGCCTATTGGTGCTTTTTGCTTTTGTGGCTAGTTGCGAAAAACAGGAAGTTCAAGACAATGTAGACAAAGGCACACCTGATGCCGAAACAGTGCCTAATACAAAAGCGTCTTGCGAGGCAACAGGGGGGACTTGGGCTGCGTTTGGCATATCGCCCATAGAAAAATGTGTCTTGCCTGCTTCTGATGCTGGAAAAGAGTGCTCTGACTCAAGCGAGTGCGAAGGCTCTTGCGTTGCTGAATTGTCTAAGGAAGACAACGACAAGGTTTTAAGAGGCCAAGCTGTGTCTGCAACAGGCAAATGCACATCTTCTAAATCAGTATTCGGCTGCTTTCCAATAGTGACTCAAGGGAAAGTAGACGGCATTCTATGCATTGATTAATTTCCGAAATTTCTGCAAGTGCATGAGAAGTTTATTAGCTATCTACTAGCTTTTCCCTGTGCAGCAACGGCCCGCATTTTTGTTTCAATTTCCTTTGGATTGCCAAGGAAATAATGCTTTAGAGGCTTTAGTTCATCATCAAGCTCGAAGACAAGAGGAACGCCTGTTGGGATGTTAAAGGAAACTATTTCATCTTCAGGCATGTTTTCAAGTATTTTTACAAGCGCCCTCAAGGAATTTCCGCTTGCTGAAATCAGCACTTTTTTCCTCTTTTTCAGCTCCGGAATAATCACCTCGTTCCAGTAAGGGATGACTCTTGCGATTGTGTCCTTAAGCGATTCTGTCAGCGGCAGAAATTTTTCATCCAAGCCCTTGTACTTTTCATCGTTGCCTGGCCACCTTTTGTCTTTTTTGTCAAGCGCAGGCGGCCTTATGTCATAGCTCCTTCTCCATTTGAGAACTTGCCCTTCGCCGTATTTTGCTGCCATCTCCGATTTGTTCAGGCCCTGAAGCGCGCCATAATGCCTTTCGTTAAGGCGCCATGACTCATTTACAGAAATGTTTTCCAGACCCATTCCTTTAAGGACAATTATTGTGGTTTCTGTTGCCCTCTGCAAAACGTTTGTAAACACCGTATCAAATTTGTAACCCTCTTTCTTGAGAACAATTCCTGCTTCCTTTGCCTCTTCCTGCCCTTTTTTGGTCAGGGGGACATCAGTCCAGCCTGTAAACCTGTTTTCCTTGTTCCAGACGCTTTCTCCATGGCGCAACAGCACAAGTTTTATCATAATCAAACAGAAATATCTTTTTATTTAAATTTATTGAAAATTATGTCAGGGGCTAACCAAAGTCTGCTTACTGTCAGAACCTAGTTTGTAATGTCTTCTGTCTATGAAACTTTTTGGAGCAGTCAAGGGATCTGTTGCTTGATAGCTTTGTACTATTCTAGTTTTGTAGTTTCTGCCATACATGCCCACTATAAATTCAGCTGTCAAAATAACTGATGTGCGCTGATTATCTCCAATTTCAACATAAAAAAGCCTATCCGGATTCTTTTCAAGATATGTTTTTAGGTCAATGCCTTTTTTCCAAAATGGTTTTAGGGAATATCTGTCAAATTGCCCAGTGTAATCACCAGATTCATTTTCTTTCTTAGGCTTGAACCTATCATATTCTCTTCCTAACCTGACTTCATCCTCAATTATCCACTCTATGCCAAGGCCTTTCCTATATTTTATGAATTCTTTTCTTTGGCTTCTAAAAGCTCTGATTAATAATGGAACAGCAACCCAAGCAACTGTTGCTGCCAAAGCACCAATCCCCCAAACAACAACATTCTGTCCAATATTATAATAAGCATTTGAAGCTATCGATGGCAAATTACCGAGTCCTGCTGATATGCCTGCAGGAATCGAGCTGCCAACAACGGCTGCAACCAATCCGCTTGAAAGAAATAGTTTGGTTTTTCTTAGGTTCAGCGTCAAAGCCTCCGGCTCATGATATTTAAAAACTCTTTTTCGAGTTGATGGGGTTGGGTCTGCATAAATAGCCTCAAATTGAAATGAATCACAATGTTCCAGCATCTGCTCTTTTAAGCGGCCAGAAATTCCCAGCAACGAGGGATATTGATCGGCAAAAGGGCCGAACTCTTGAAAGTTAGCAATGCCTGGTTCCGGATTAATTCTTACTGAGGCAATCAATTTGCCGGAATTTTCCGTTAGAATTGGGCTAAGGTCAAGCTGAAATAAGTCTTCAAAAACCCTGTGCAAGAGCTCTGTTTGAAGAATACCATTTGCGATGCCAAGTCTTCGAAATTCACCATCCACCATTGATTGAAGCTCATCCATGAAAAACACGATTGAATAATAGAAGTTGATTTTTAAATATTTCTATTATAAAGTAGTAACAAAATTAAGACCTTATCTTGCAAACTTTGCCTTGCTTCCAAGCTCTTCCTCAATCCTCAAAAGCCTGTTGTATTTTGCAGTCCTTTCACTCCTTGCAGGGGCTCCAAACTTGCTCTGTTTTGCGCCAATTCCAACAACCAGGTCAGCAATAAAGCTGTCCTCAGTTTCGCCGCTTCTATGGCTTACCACGACATTCCATCTGTTTTTGGATGCCAAATCTGCAGCTTCTATTGACTCTGAAACTGTCCCAATCTGGTTCATTTTTAGAAGCAAAGCGTTACACGCTTTCTGTTTGATGGCGCTATCAATCCTCTTGATATTTGTGACCAGTAAGTCATCGCCTACAATCTGGATTTTATTTCCCAGCTCTTTATTCAGCATCACCCATCCGTCAAAATCGTCTTGCGAAAATCCATCTTCAATTGAAATGATTGGAAATTTCGCTGTTAGATTTTTATAGAAATCAACTAATTCTCCTTTAGCAAACTCCTTATTTAGGATTTTATATTTTTGATTTTTCTGACTGTAAAATTCGGATGAGGCGCAGTCAATAGCCAGTTTTATTTTATTTCCATAGCCGCTTTCCCTGATGGCAAGCATCAACAGCTCAAGCCTTTCTTCCACATTTTCTATAGGCGGAGAAAATCCGCCTTCGTCGCCAAGCAATATCGCTTTCACCCCATACTTCTTCTTCAAAATATTTTTCAATGCATGGTAAGTTTCAACGCCTGCCCTTAAGGCATCACTAAAATTCCTGAAGCCAGCAGGGATTATCATGTGCTCCTGTATGTCATTTTCGACGCCGACATGCTTTCCGCTGTTGAGCAGGTTCATCTGAGGCTGCGGCAAATTCATTTTTTGTGAAGTTGACAATGAGTGGATGTGCTCATACAATTTCTTGCGGGAGCAATGTGCTCCTGCCATGCATGCTGCCATGGAGACTGCAAGAATTGAGTTCGCGCCAAGCTTTGTCTTGTTCTCTGTTCCATCAAGATTTTTCATTGCTTCATCTATCTTGCTTTGGCCTGTGCAGCCCATACCAATAATTTTTTTGGATATTATCGCATTGATATTGTTGACAGCTTTCAGAACGCCTTTCCGGTTGTATCTTTTGCCGCTATCTCTCAATTCAAGCGCTTCATGCACCCCTGTTGAAGCGCCGCTGGGCACAATCGCTGAAAAACATTCGTTGCCTGCAAACAAGCTGGCCTCAACAGTGGGGTTACCTCTTGAGTCGAGAACTTCTCTTGCTCTGATTTTTTCAATTTTAGAATCCAAGTTCGCCACGCCCTTTTGAATAGAATGTCAAGACTAAGAGGCATATTTAAACATTTCGGAATGGTTACCCGATATAATCCACGTCCTTGCCAAATTTTTTCTGGAGCTTTTTCAATGCAAACTGCTTCGAGACTTCACTTAACTGCTCTGTCTTTTTCAAAACCTCATTTTCAATGTCTTTGATTTCCTTATCCAATTTGTTTATGTCGAGCTCAAGCTTCAGCTGCTGGTTTAGGACTTTCAGGATTTCTTTTGCTCCTTTAATTCCAAGGTACATAGGATGGCCATAAGTTTCTGCCAAGAAAGAGACTGCTTGAATGTTTCTTCTTGAAGCCAAGCCAAGCAGAAGCCCGGATACCCCCACAATAGGGCCTACAACTCCATAAATCTTATCGCTCACAAGCTCGCTTTTGTACTTGTCTATTATCTTTTTTGTGTTACCGGTGCAATAAACCTTTGGCTTTTTTGGAATTTCAGCGAGTCCTATGCCGCCCAAAGTTATCACCTCTTTCCCGTTGAACTTCTCAACTATATCAAGAATCTTTTCTGAAAACTCGTAGGAGCTTACCTCGTCAATGGGCTGTACATCCCCTCCAAGCAGCAAAAGGTCAGGCCTCTTGCCGCCAAACTGCTTATAAAAAACCTCAACAATCGGCAGTTCCACAATATTGTCTTCATTCACAAAGACTGAATGGGGAAATGTGTAAGAAGTTATCTCGTACAATTTCTTGGCTTTAAGCTCGTCTATAAGAAAATCAACTGCAACTTTCCCGACATTTCCTATGCCCGGCAAACCTTCAATAAAAACTGGATTGTTCAGCTTTGGAGCTTTGCCAATCTGGATGATCTTCCAATAGCCTTCTCTCATATTAAATCCCTGTTCCTGTAATCCTCTGCCTTTGCCTGTCTCCTGTAAGAAGTCATCCTGTCGTGTGGGCTGTATTTTAATGGGCGCGCGACTATTGTCTTGCTGCCGCAATCACAGGTTTCTTTCATTGTGTATTTATGGCAATTGGTGCATTTCAAAATATGTTTCATTTTTATTCCCGATTGAATTCTGCAAGGCCCGCATGCTTTGTAATGTAACCAACTGCAGTTTCAACTGCATTTTTCATGAGTTTCTCAGCCTCCTTGTAATCGGACGCCTTGACTTTAAACCGGTAAAGCCCAGAGCCAAGATAATTTATGCCTATCCTGTTGTCTGCGGACTGTTCTGCCTTCTTCAGAGAATCCTTTATGATGTCAATGCCGTTAGGCGCATATGTTGTTATCTTAAGCTTGCCTTTTATTTCAACTTCTGTTGGCTTGATCCTCTGCTTTATCGTTTCATCAAGCAGCTTCAGGCGATCTTTATCTATTCCGAGATTTTGCAGCAAACTTTCATCTTTTGAGCATTCTTCAAAAAATTCATGCACAGAAGCATACCTTTTATTTATCTTCGCGGAAAGCTCAGCATAAAATTCTTCAGTCTTTAGGCCGATTTTCTTGGCTGCAATCTCCACGATTTTTTCTGCATTCTGCTCCTTCTTGATGTCTTCAATTTTCCTTCTTTTTTCAGACTCGTTAACTCTTCGCAGAGACAGGTCAATGTAGCCTTTCTCCTCGTTTATCCTAAGGACCTTGCATACAACTTTTTTTCCTTCCTTCACAAAGTCCCTTATATTCCTGATCCTGCCGGGAGAAACCTCAGAGATATGGATTAAGCCGGATTTGCCATATTCGTCCAGGTCAACAAAAACAGAATGGTATTGCACGCTTGTTACGGTGCATAGAACTGATTCCCCTTCTTCTGGAAAGCCATGTTTTTTAAAAAGCATTTTGGGCACTTATTCCAGTACCTCTAGTATTCTGGCTTTGATCCTGCTTTTACCGCCAGTCGGCTCTGCAAGAGCCTTTCCGCAAACCAGGCAACTGACAACAGTGGATGTTTTTCCAAAGGTTATTTGCTCATTCTTGCATTTAGGGCATCTTATTTTTATGAATTTGCTTGTTGGATCCCTGATTCTTGTCATTTTTCCACCTTCTTATGGGGCAGAAGTAATTTTCTGCCATTTATATACCTTTCCCCTCAAAAGGCTTTGTGTAAAATGTGGTTTTGGCATCTTTATTTGTGAGCATTACATACCAACAATTTCAGCAAAAAGGAAATTGCAATGGGAATTTTTGCTATCAACTGCAAAATTACATGCGAACTGATGCCAAAACAAACTAAGGACGACTTTTTACACAAAGCCCCCTCAAAAAACAATAAAAATTATATATATTCAAATAAGATTAGCTTCATGTCGAAACTAAATGCCAAATCGGCTTATTTTTTTCTCTTTGCTTTTTTAGCTGCATTCATCCTGATTGCGATAAAAGGACTTGTCACAGTTCAGCCAGGGGATGAGAATGTGTATTACTACATGGGCAGGCTTGTCGCGGAAGGAATGCTGCCGTACAGGGACTTCTTCTTTGCACACCCCCCTTTGCAAATTTACCTGATGTCAATTATTTACAGGATATTTGGATTTAATATTGTCTTTTTAAAATCCTTGGCATTGGCTTCAACGCTGATAACTTCATATTTTGTGTTTAGGATAGCAAAAGACAGGTTTGGCGCTGCAGAAGCTGCAGTCTCAAGCTTGCTGTTTTTGTTTGCTTACAGCACCATGTTCAATTCTGCTTTTTCATTCGGAGTTGAAATTGCAACGATGTTCTTTATTATCGGCGTTTACCTTTTTTTCAATAAAGAAAAATATTTCCTGGCTGGCATTTTTTTTGGGGTTGCCGGAATCACGAGATTTTTGGTATTGATACCTATAGCCTTTGTGTTGGCATCCCTCTTCTTTTCGAACAAAAAAAACTCTTTTAGGATGCTGATTGGTTTCTTGATTGTTTTTCTTTTTGTCAACATCCTCTTTATCGTTATTTCCAAAGGTGCCTATATAGACGACACTTACAAGTTTCACCTGATCAAGACTCCTGATTACGATGCAAATTTCAAGGAATATTTCGATGTTGTAAAGCTTAACTGGCTGCTGTTTTTATCTGCAATTTTAGCATTATTCGTGAAAGAAAGGAAAGCTGTAGGCATGTTTGGAATTATTTGCCTGTTATACCTGGCATTTTTGCTGGCCCTTAACAAGATTTTTGGATTTTACCTGACGATAATATTTCCGCTTTTGGCTGTGATTGGAGGCTTTGGCGTTGTAAGGCTTCTTAAGCTCCTTGACTTCGCTAAAGTTTGGAAAGGTCTTGTTGTGCTTTTGCTGATGTCCATATTTTCATGGAATTTGGCTGCAGATGTCTTATTTCTGGAAAAAGAGGGATTTTCGGGTTTTGAAAGGCGCAATGACCTAGTTGATTATGTGAATTCAGTTTCAAATGAAGACACTTTGCTTTTTGGAGATGGATCAGTTGTTCCATTGCTGGCATTGTTGACGAATAAGAGAGTTGCATTTGATTCTGTTGACACAAATGACCAGGTTTTTGCCACAGGACAAGTAGATTTAGACAAAGTCCTTGAGCGAATCAAGGGAAAGGACATTTTGTTTATAATAAGGTCTGCACACGGCATTTCGTCCTTTGGGAATGTATTGGATTTCCTGAATAAGAATTGCGAATTTCTGAGCCAGTTCTATGACGAAAAAGAAGGAGCCTACATCGTCTACCAGTGCAAATATAGTAAAGGCAACAAATGATTGAGAATAAATTATTGCCTTTACTTGTCAAAAATCAAAGATTTTTGAGCACTCGAAAACCGTAAGGTTTTCTTTGTATTACGAACGGGCAACAATTGCTCAATCATATTTGCCCGTGAGTACAGCTCAGGTGAATTCAATTTTCTTAGCCCTGAAACCCTGCCTCTGCAAGTGAATTTTCTTGCACACCTTGCATTCATACCTCAAATCTGTCTTCTTAGTGGATTTCTTGCCGGTCATCTTGAACTTGCTGATTGCCGGCTTTGAATATCTCCCAAGATTTCCCTTTCCTCTTGCACGTCCTCTTTTTCTAGCCCGCACTTTTGAGCCATAAGTCAGGCTCCCTGGGTTCTTCTTCTTTGTGAGGGAAACTGTATGTTCTGTATGTTTCTTACAGTATGGGCAGTATCTATTCATGATTTTTGGAAGCTTCATTGTAAGAATGTATTTGAGGGTGGTTTAAAAATGTTACTGAAATGCGGTAAGACCAAGTAAAGTGTGTTGGTGACTAATTTTAAAATATAAATCTGCCTTCGGCATAATTTAGTGCTCAGCTTTGCTTTTGTTGCCATTGCGCAAAGCCTCGCCTAGGAATTTATTATTCAATCAATAATAAATTTCGCCCAATGCGGGGCGAGTATCCTTTGTGCCGAAAGGCACGGATTTACTTTTCCCACTTAACTTGGGTTGTCCCTGAAATGCAGATAAAAATAAAATAAATTAAGAATACATCGGGGCTATTGCATAGCCCGTCCTTTCCTTGGCACGCCTGTCAAGCGCTTTGTATGGTGCTTCAGCTGATTTTCCAATCTCATTCAGGAAGTTCTGCTTGGCCTCGTACATTATTCTTTGCCTGATTATTCTTTCTGTCCATCCAGTGCCCATCAAAGGGCCTAAAAGAGGTATGGCTAATTCAAACGGCTTCATACCTAACCACTTAAGTATTCCTAAGTAATCTCCTTCCTTAAAAGCGTAATACAGGAATCCGGGAGCCTCTACTGCTGTTTTACCCATCACGTAAAGCGTGTGCAATGGGCTGTATATAGCACCAGGTATTTTTTCAAACAAAGCAAAAGCATCTGACAATACAGTACCGATCCCGCCTAATTTTCCAAGCTTGTTTGACCAAGAGTCAAGATAAGAAGAATACTTAAGCATAGTTTGGTCCAAGTGATGCTCTAACCTTTGGTATAATTTCTGCTTTTGCTCTTCAGGGACATTATCAAAGTGATCTTTAAGATCGTATTGAGTGATATATTTAAGCATATCCTGTTTCTCTTTTGGAGTTAACAAAAAATTCTTTGCTCTTGCAAATTCCCTTGATACTATGTCAGTCAGGCTCATTTATTCCACCATTATTTTTTTGTTTATTGCCTCACAAACTTCTGCAAATTTGTAATAACCTATCATTTCTTTGTTTTCATTCACAACAGGGCATGTAAATGTGTTGAAATTCCTCATGATTGCATAGGCGTACTCCAGCTCCTGATTTTTTGTTACAGATTGTGCTTTATTCATCACATCCTTCACCTTGACAGCTTTTGGATCCTTGCCTTCAGCCACCACCTTGTTGTTTATGTCTATACCGCCTATCACGCCAACCAGCTTGTTATGCTCAATAACATAGACATGTCTAACTTTTTTGTCTCTTATAGTTTTGGCAACTTCACTAATTGATACATTTGCTTCACATTTTACAACGTCTTGATGTATTTTTGCTTCCATTTTCCTCACCTTTATGATTTATATATTCCACTAGCCAAATATACAGCCTTAGTGAATGGTCTTACCAATTTACGATGAACAATATAACATAAAGCACCCGCTGCAAGCGTCGGGAATACCACATCAAATGTAATCCAACCCTGGCTCGGCTTTATGGAGTCAATCTGTTGCTGCATCGTCTTTAATTGAGCTGTATCCACCTTCTCTACACCGACTCTGGCAACCTCATCTTCTTTCTTTAATAGTTCATATGCTTTATTAAAGGTTTGCATCTCTTTAACTACATAGCCTAAATTAGGTTTGGGCTTAGCAATTTCTTCCGTGACTTTTGATGAAGTTGATTGCAAAGTATCATATGCATCTACTTTCAATCTATTCAAATTTACAAAATTATCTATATATTTTGGATCGTCAGCTTTTGCTCCACCAAATGTGTTCAAGAGCCAGTCATGTAAACCACGATGAACGTCCTCAAAAGGCTTTGTGTATTCTGCTGTTGGTGCCTGCTGAGTTATTCTTTTAGCGGCCTCGCTCCCTTTTACAACGGCTGCAACAGCATTTTCTTTTCCTCTGTCAAAAGTTGTGGCTGCAAGCCTGTAAGTCATGAAATTATCCAAATAAGTCCTAGCAGTAGCGTGGTCGCTTTGGCGTAAGGATCCCTCTCTTAGAATGCTGTCAAGATTTTTTATAGCTTGCTGTTGATCACCACTAAACAAGGAGTTATACATATCATGCGCTACTTTTGCAAGCTGGTAAGATGGGGAAATAAAAGCCAATATTGGACCTGAAACTGTGTGAAGTTCGTAACCTACAAAAGCAGAGCCCACAACATTTCCGCTACGAGCACCCCACACAATAGCTTTTGCTGTTTTTGCTACTCTACCGCGCCTATTATTCTCATGCTTATCCGCATCCTGCTTTCCATTAGCGCCTGTAACAGGTGGCCTTCTTACTCTAAAAAATCGTGCCATTTTATTTCTTGCCTTCTATTTTCTCTTTTAATGATGCTGCTCCTTCTTTCGCGCTCTCGACGATGCTTTTTCCGATTTCTTTTGCTTTTTCTTCAACTTCATGCCTTTTTAAGAAATCCTGTGCCGTATCCTTGCCTTCTCTTAATAAATCCCACAGGCCTTTCCCTGCCTTACCCACAGGAGTTCGCACTTCCACTTTCCTTATTCTAGACCCGTCAGCGTGATATGGTCTATCCCCTTGGTCTTTATTCCCAGAAACATCAGCTTCTATCGTGCATGCAATATCCCCTAATCCATACCACGGTTTTAAGCATTTATCCAGATTACCTCTATATGGATCCGGTATTGTAGCTTTATCAACGATAAGCGTCATAGGTTCTCCTTGCTTCAGGCGAAAAGGTGGAACATCTTGAGCAAGTTTAATTTTGAGAGTGTATGTTCCTTTGCCGGCATTTTTTGGATCACTATCAAGCTTAGTGGCTAATTCCCCCCCTATTCTTGCAGTAGTGGGGCTCGAACAGGCTGCAAAGAGCATTAGAGCATAAGCTGAGCGATAAAGCATTCCAAGACTTTTGCTATTTTGTGCAATTCCAGTTGAATTTTCCGAATTAAACATTTTATGACTAATTACTATATTATAGTAGTAACATTCATATTTAAATCTTTCGGTTTTTAGCCTAGAGCAAACCTGCCAATTTTCCGCCAGCATTTACAGCGCAATATACTGCAACAGTGTAAGGTAATACATCAATGGATTTGTAAACCAAAGGCCGCATATATTTGGGTGCCATATCTGCGATTTCTTCAAGCCTTCCGTCTGAAATTCTGTGAATCCTATCAGCCAACTGTGAATTCCACCCTCTTGTGGCTCCGTATACCCCAGCACCTAAAAGGGTTATCTCGCATAAATTCTGCAGCACGAATCCCATTTTTCCTGTTAGCCTCCTCTGACAAGGCTTCGGCCACCTTTCATCAGGGCATAGACTAACAAGCCGTAAGGCGCAATCTCAGCAGCCCCTTGCAGCATGTAAGGAAAGCTTAGCACTATGGAATCCAAGCTGCCATTTGTAAGGCCGTTGATGCCTTTGGCCACATTCTCATGCAATCCTTTGGCTGCACCATAAACGCCGGCTGTTAAGGCTGCAGGCTCGTACACGGCTCCAATAGCTCTTCTAAGTCTTCCCATATTAATCACCCAATATTCGCATTAGAAAAGCGGGCTTATATAAGAAAGTAATTATGCTATTTTCCTTAAAATAAGGTATTTTTAGAAGAAATTTCCAATTTTTACGTATTTTATTTTAAAAATTACTTAATTTTTTTTTCTAATGAAATTTTAAGCTAAATTTCAGTAAAATCAAAAAATTTATAAATGTTGCTTGCTAACTTCCATTTATGGAGCGCCCAAAAGGAAGAATTGCCGAGACTATGAGGCTTTCTGAGATTAAGATAGACTTAAAGGATAAAAAAATACTGTCAATGCTCTCTGAGAATTCAAGATTGCCTTTGAATGCGATAGCAAAAAAAGTCAGGCTTAGCAGGGACGCTATTGATTACAGGATAAAAAGGCTCGTCCGGGAAGGGGTGGTAATTTCCTTTTTTCCGATTATAAATCTTGAAAAGTTAGGTTATGAAACATTCCACATTTTCTTTTTGATAGACGAGATGGATAAGAAGAAACAGGAGGAGTTTTTATCATTCCTGAAAAATAATGAAAATGTAAAGAATATCATTGAATACAGCGATCGTTGGGATTACGAGGTTGTTTTGATTGCGAGGAATTTAAGGGAATTTGACCAGATTGTTGAAGATATCACAAGCAGATTCCCGCAGCTTATTTTTGAGAAGGAAAAAATGCAGGTCATCAAAGGCTACACTTCAATACACCTGCCTTTAAGATTCTACGAGCAAAGCGGCCATAAAGTTGAGGAAGATAATTATACCGGCAAAGAAATCAAGCTTGACGAGCTTGATTTGAAAATCTTAAATGAACTGTGCGAGAACTGCAGAACACCGTCAGTTAAGATCGCAGAAAAAATTGATTTGACAGCAGATGCTGTCAATTACAGGATCAAAAAAATGGTGGATGGCAATGTCATCAGAAAATTCACCATCTTGGCTAACTTAAGCGCTTTAGACTACCATTGGTACACTTTCAGCCTGGCAGTCAAGACCTTCAACAAGCAATATGATGAGAAGTTCAAGCAGTTTGTCACAACACATCCCTACATATTGCGGGCTGTCAAGACATTGGGTTTGTGGGATTTCCTTCTTTATGTCGCTGCAGACAGCCCCAGGCATTTCCATTCGACTGTGAAGGAGATAAAGACTTATTTTTCAGAAATAATCAGAAACCATCAGACATTGCTCGCTTATATAGAGCATATTTATGTGCCGTTGCCAAAAGCTGTAAAACTTGAGAAAATAGAATAGGAGGTGACAGGAAATTATCGCTCTTCCTTGATCTCTTCAACCTTGCCTTTGCTTATGAGTATCTCTGCAATTTCTGCAGGCAAATTCGCTATGTCCTCTTCTCCAAACGGGCCGTATTCCTCAAGCTCCGGCCCCACAAATTTAGGGACTTGAGAGATAAACCTGACCAGCCTTGCAGCCTTCTTCAGCTCCAAAGCGGTTTTAAAGTCTTCATTAGGCTTTGGCATTACTTTTGAAATTTCCTGCATAAAAGGCATCTTTTCATTCAGCACGCTGTATAGGATGGATTCCCTGTAAACATCCAAAAGATGGGTTACAGCATCAAAAAATACCTTTTCTTCATTTAACAAGGCTGTTGTGTCTATGAGGTTTGACTTTGTCCTGCTCTTGTCCAGGGCCACGCTAATTATCTTCTTTTCCCTTCTCTCATACAGCTCCTTCAGGATCTTGTATATGTTCTCAAGCTGCCTTTCTGTCTTTTTCTTTTCTTCGCTGGCAAAAACCGATTCGTTCTTGGCTTCCAGAATCTTTTTCTTCTCTTTTATGTAGCTGATTGTGTCAGTGAAAAAAGTAGGCTCCAGCCTTTGCAGGTCTACCCTTTCCTTCTCCCTTTGAAGCAGCTCAAACAGAGTTTCATAAGTGATTACAACTTCTTGTGCCATTCCCCCACCTGTAATATTAAAAATATGGCTTATTCTGTCAAAAACCACCGGTCATAGACACGGTGGCATTAATATACTATTACATTGCGTGGTTTTTGAGCACACTCGGAATTCCACAATAAGATTTGTGGTCGAGTTTATGAGACCACCACTCGTAGAGATGGTGGAATTCCGATGTTTAAATAATTTTTCATTATAAGCTGCGATATATTTTTATAAGCATATCCATACTCTGGGTTATGGCTGAGCTTTTGTTTAAGGATCTGAGCTTTGAGGAGCATGATGACAAGGTAAAGGTGAGCTTCCTTAGGCTGTTTTATTTCCACCTGGAGCAGGAAAAACTTAGGAAGATTGCCCCTTTCGAAATACGCAAAAATTCAATAATATTTAAGGATTTACCAGAGCAAAGCGCTAGGAGAAAATTTGAATTCCTGCTGTTTAACTCATTTAAAAACTTGAAGAACAGGCTGAACAATAAGACAACAATTTACATCCACCAGTCTTCTGGAATTCCGCTAATTGGGACCAACTATTTCGGCTTGATAGACAGGGGCACAAATATCATCGAAGTCAAGCCAATAACCAGCTGCAACATCAGCTGCATCTTCTGCTCTGTAGATGAAGGGCCACATTCAAGGAGGAAAACTGATTTTGTTGTGGAGAAAGATTACCTAGTCAATGAGCTCAGGAAGATAGTAGAATTCAAAGCAAGCAATGATATTGATGCCCATATCAATGCCCAGGGCGAGCCGACATTGTATGCTGATATGACTGAATTGGTTAGGGGTATAATGTCAATTAAAGGAGTGAAAAGAAGCTCTATAGACACTAATGGGACTTTGTTGAGCAAGCAGCTCGTTGATGAGCTTGCAGAGGCTGGCTTGACAAGAATCAACCTTTCTCTGAATGCTCTCGATCCAGAGAAAGCGCAGAAATTGGCGGGCCATCCGTACAATCTGAACAAAGTGCTGGACATCGCAAGATATATACCGACAAAAATGGATTTGATTATTGCGCCTGTATGGGTGCCTGGATTTAATGACGATGAAATGCCAAAGCTTGCAAAGTTTGCTGAAGAGGTAGGAGCTGGCAAGAATTGCCCCCCTATAGGCATACAAAACATGCTTAACTACAGATTTGGCAGAAACCCTGTAGATACTGTGCCTATGGAAGCATTTTACACAAAAATGAAGGAATTGGAGGACAAGCATAATGTTAAGCTGATCTTTGATAAATCAGCCTTTAATGTTGAAGAGTTGCCTGAACTCCCTAAGCCATTCAAAAAAGGCCAAATCGTAGAGGCGGAAATTGTATTGCCTGGAAGGATTGGCAACGAAATGCTTGCTGTATCAAAAGAAAGGCTGATTTCTGTTCCAAATTGCCATAAAGGAGTAGGTCAAAAGGTTAAATTAAGGATAAAGAGGACAAAACATAATATTTTCCTAGGCGAATTACTAATTTAAGCCGTGCGAAAATTCATTTCAACCCACCAAATTCTTCCAATGTTAATCCTGCATCTTTGATTATTCTGTTTAAACGTCGGAATTCCACCTTATCTATGATAGGTGGTTTCGTAGACTCAACCACAAATCTTATCGTGGAATTCCGAGCGTGCTCAAAAACCACCATCAATGTGCTCCTAAATAAAGCTTCGCTTCATGCCATCCATCTGTGATGGGTGGTTTTTGACAGTTCCTTTCTTTAACTCAGCATGAATAGGAACTGTAATCTTAATTGTTTTCTCACCTGTATATTTTTCCAGTCTTACATGGGATCCTTTCTGTCTTGTAGCAATAAATCCTGCTCTCTTTAGCCTCTTAATAGCCTCAATTCCAGAAATAAGAGGAATTTTCATACTATAACAATAACTTTTTCTCCTCTAAACTCAATAAGTTCGTTCGTGTCTGGTTCCAGATATAATTCAATCGCTTCTTTAATATTTTTAATGGCCTCTTCTTTCGTATCCCCTTGCGAGATGCAGCCATGCAAAGAGGGTACGTAAGCTGTAAATCCGCCTTCTTCTTGTGGCTCTAGAACTATTGTTAGTCTCATATCGCTACTGAGTTTAGGCTCCTATATTAACCTTCCTAAATATACCTATTACAAAAATAATAATAAAAAAAGAAAGAAAAATTAAGGGATTTGTTCCCTTATACTGTTGCTGGTGCAGCAACTGTTAATTGGTTGTTGACTTTCTTTACCTGGACTTTCATGCCCTTTAATTGGCCTTTGTAGTCATTGTAGTTAGCAACAACTTGCGCTGCATTCCTTGTGTCTAATGCTGAGTAACCAGCTACCAACATTGCAACATTCCCGTTGGTATGCTCCCACAACTCTATCTTGCCAACACCTGGCTCAAATCCTGATGTACAGTCAGTTGGGTTGCCCATCACTGTTGCAGCAGCTGCGTTAGCACATGGCCCTCCTACGAGGATTGTGTTTTGAGCCTTGACATCAGAAACTTCTGATGCTAGCTTTGCAGCTCCTACTTCAATTCTTTGAACCATAACTGCGTCTGTTGTTGTAGCTCCTGTCTCTGTAAAAGATGCTCCCTTGGCTGCTATGTACACCAATGGGTATCTTTGTGATTCAGGCCACTCAATGGACCAAGTTGCTGGATCATTTGTTGGTGTCTCTCTTGTTATGAATGCACCGAACGCATTGTAGCCATAGGCAATGTTTGTCACACCTGATGGTGTTCTCATGTTTATCCTTCCACCACCTGCTGGCTGTCCACCTGTCCATGCATTAAGTTCACCATGTTGGACCTTCCCAGATGCTGCTGTTATGTTGGTTACATAGTCAGATGACCTGACATTTTCCCATGAGTCTCTTGCGCTTCCATCCCTGCTTTCGTCTGGTGCTTTAACACTCACTATAACATTGGATACACCTTCTCCATCGCTAGTTAGGTTTGTAATTCCAATTTCTGCACCAAACTTTGTTGTAATGTTGGTTGTCAAATTTGGTGAGGTTGCTTCCAACGTACCATCTGCATCCATATCAACTAGGATGTTAAAGTCATTAGCTGTTATCCCAGAGTTGTTGAAAACTTTGTAGTCAGCTCCACCAATCTTCAATGTCGCTAGCTGTACTGATCCACCACTAGTGGATGCAGTATAGGTTTGCTCAATTGTGTCGCCGCTTCCTACATCTTTGAATTTCAAGATGGGGTTGTCTGCTGTTACTTTGTCAGCACCTTTGTACTGCAGGATAAATGTTTTTCTTTCTCCTCTCTTCCTGCTACCATCAGTCACAACAAAGTAGGCATCCTTTGAAATTGTTGCGTTTTCCCTATTGTGGAATGGCTTGTCCGTGTCACCATGCAATAAGCCTGTACCGCTTGGGCTCTTGGCAATTGGCACACTTACTTTATTTCCATTTCCATCAATAAATTCCAAGTTGTATTGGCTTGAGCCGCTTGTCCTCAATGCAATCTTCTCTGTGTTGACTTTCTTCAATCCTTTGTATTCAATGTCCCAGTTTTCTGTGAACAATACTTGAGGCTCTGCGCTTGATCCTCCTTCTGTTTTGATAGCGTCACTCAACTTTTTATTTGCTGGAACAAAGAAGTTATCATCAGCAGTCATGTTGATGTGTATCTTGTTTATCTTGAAAGTGCTGTTGTCATCAGTACCTTCGATGATGACTGTTGCATCATCTATTGTCTCATCATCAACCTTTAGGCTGTTGGAGTGAAGTACATCGGTTATGTCTGTATCCTTTAGCTCTAGCTTGTTGGCGCCTATAAAGAATGTTGCGCTGTGGATACCTCCAGCATAATCTTGGTACAAAACATCAGTTACACCAATTGTTGTGCCATCTGCTAGCTTGTCTGTATCTCCATCTTTTAATTTTCTGCTAGTTTGGCCGTTGATAACGAATTGCGCTTCGTCAGCGTCAACGAAGTTTAATGTCACTTCATAGTCCTTTCCGCCAATTGTGTAGGTCTTTGTTTGTTTTTCAACTAATGTGTCTTTTCCAGCTCCGCCCATCAAAGTTAAAACTGCGTTTTTACCATTTGTACTTGTTCTTTTTGCTGTCACAATGGTATACTTTTTACCAAATAGTAATAAGTCAACATCTTGGAAGTCTGTCAAGAACAAACCAGTTGAAGATGATGAACCAGCTGAATCATCGACATCACTTTCTAATGCTGTTGTGAATTCAAGCAAATACCTTCCGATTTCTCTTCCGGATTTAAAGTATAGATAGTCTGCTTGGTTGTCCTCATCGTCTTCTGAGTATACAACATAGCCTGTGTCAATCACAGTTGCTGCGCCAGGTCCTAACAAGTTTAGATATTGGTTATAAGGAGCAACTCCTTTGTTGTTTGTTACACTTCCTGATGCTAATGCCTTTAGGTCGCTTTTGTCTATGAACGAGGTGATGTTTCTCAATGTTTCCCTATTACCGCCAGATGACGAGCCTGTCAAATCTTCACTTAATTCAAAGTGGTTTGATGTCTGGGCTAGCCAAGCATCACCTTCAACTGCTACTTCTCCTCCACTTGTTGTTGTAACTTTCTTTGTTGCTGCGAATTGCAAACTTGAAATGACATCGGATATCCCGATGACGTCTTCTGCAGCTGCTTTGTCGCCTACAATTAGAACTCCGCTGAATTTGCCGTCCTTTACAAACGGTGATGGAAAATTAGCCAAATCTGCTGCTGCAAACACTGAAGAGCCAACCATAACAGCTCCTGTACCTAATGCAATCATCCTCTTTATAGCTTTTTGAAATCTCATCTTCTAAACACCTCCAAGTGTTTTATTTTTTTTATTATGCTTACGGTATAATATTACTGATGAATATTATACTTTGTAGATACGCATCTTATGAAGCGTTCTTGTCAACTAATCTATTATTATCCATATTTAAAGCTTTTGGTATTACCGCATACTAAAAAATATATGTTTTAGTATATATATCGCCATTTTTGTATATGAAAATAAATTGAAATACAGAATCCTTAAATATTTTTCCTCCAATATATTAATTAGAAATTGCCTCAAAAAGGCAAAACTTATAATAATTTATTCGTTATCCTAAACATCATGAATATTAAATGGAAATCGCTTGCCATTATTGAATCTTTGATAATTATAGCCTTGCTCTCTATATTAGCTGCGCTTTTGCATTACTCTACAAGTACAAATGGGGGACAGGAATCCAAGAGCATTATCAATAATAAAACCAATCTTTTATCTCCTCGAGTGTATGCGGGTATTCTTGAGCCAAAAAGCTTCATGATTGTTAATTACGCGCCATTAAAGCTTAGCATTGAGTCATTTATAAAAAAGAATAACCTAAACATGTCTGTTTACATGCAGAATCTGAGAGATGGGGCACTTATTGGAGTGGATTACAGAAAAGGGTATCCTCCTGCAAGCCTGGACAAGGTCCACACAGCAATTCTCATAATGAAGAGGGCGGAGCGCGGGGAATTAAGCCTCGACACACCTATCCCGATAAATGATTCCTTAAGGTCAAGCGCATATGGCAGCCTATACAAAACACAGTCAAAAGAATTGCCTTTAAACGTCCTGATGGAGAAGATGCTGAGAGAAAGCGATGACACTGCATTCAAGATTCTGGCAAATTATGTCGATCCAAATGACAAGTCATTCTTGCTCAGCTACCTTGATTATTATAGCAGAGACAGCACAGACAATACTTTTCCCGGAGAAGACAGGGAGTTAGGGCTTGTGACTCCTAAGTCAATGTATAACGTGTTTTCAAGCCTTTATTTTTCCACAGTTCTTGAGCCTGAGGATTCTGAGTATATACTGTCTCTTCTGACAGATACTGTTTTTGATATCAATAAAATTGCAGAGCTTCCAGGTAATGTGACTGTGGCCCAAAAATTTGCATTGAAATACACTAAAGCAGACAATTACCTGCATAGCTGCGGCATCATGTACATAGACGAAAGAAGATTGTTTTATTGCGTCATGACAGAAGGGATTGACAAAAAAAATGCAGAAGCGGTCATAGGAGCCGTAGTTAATAGCATATACACTTACACAATCAACACAAGACTAGAGCTCGATAAGCTTAAAGATGAATACCATTTTGGTTGACAGCAGGATATTAGAAAAATATTTTAATCATAGATTGTTTGAAGCAAAAAATGGAAAAAACAGGTAAAACAGTCTCTCTATGCATGATAGTCAGGGATGAAGAAGCAAATATAGAGCAATGCCTAAGCAGCGCAAAAGCAATTGTTGACGAACTGATTGTAGTAGACACGGGCAGCACAGACAAGACAAAAGATATAGCAAAAAGGGTTGGTGCAAAAATATTCGATTTCAAGTGGGTTGATGATTTTTCTGCGGCCAGGAACGAAAGCATAAAGCACGCGACAAAAGACTGGGTACTTGTGCTCGATGCAGACGAAACCTTAGAGCAAGATAGTGTAAAGGCAATTAAGGAGATGATTGGCGATAAAGAAGCTGATGCATTTTTATTTCTTCAGAAAAATTACACTAATGAAAGCTCCATTGCAGGGTTTGTCAATGGCAACATTGGAAAAGATGAAAAGTACGCTGGCTGGTACGGCTCTTTGATAGTCAGGCTTTTCAGGAACAGGAAAGGCTATGAATTCAGCGGAACAGTCCATGAGCTTGTTGAGCCGTCGATAGAAGCGAAAGAAGGAAAGATTAAAACAGCAAATGTCAGTATACGCCATTACGGGAATGCAGACCCGCAATTAGCAAAGAAAAAAAGAAGCATCTACCTTGAGCTTTGCAAGAAGAAAGTTAAGCGCCATCCTGATTCACAATCTTATTTTGAATTAGGGGTTTTATTCAAAGAAAACTGGAATTCTGAAGAAGCAATAAACTCACTCAAGAAGGCAGTTGAACTAAACCCAAAACACGGCATGGCGCTTTACGAGCTGGGCGTCCTTTATGAGGCACAAAAAGATTATGATGAAGCAATAAAGAACTACAAGGAGTCCTTAAAAATCAATGGAAGCAGCGAAGCATTCCAGAATTTGGGAGTTTGCTGCTTCAAGAAAGGCATGCTGAAGGAAGCTTATAGAAATCTTGTGAAGGCTATGCTATTAAATCCAAACAAATACACAATATATAATAATATAGGTGCTGTCATGGAGAAGCTTGGCAATTATGATTCAGCCATCAATATGCTCATGTTGGGTATAAAGCTTAATCCCAATAATACTGTTGGCTATTACAATCTTGGGATTGTATTTGACAAAAAAAGGGATTTTGCGAATGCGATCAAGAATTATGAGAGAGCGGTAGAGCTTGGGCACAAAAATAAGGAAGAAATCAGGAAAAGAATCAAGCAATTGGAGCACATAATGGAAAACAACCCAAAATACGGATATTCCTTCAAGATTGGCGGATGATCACATCCTTAATTCATCTGGCCAATATTTTGTAGAAAGTGTCAAAGACAGGAGTGTCTGTTATAGCAAGATGATAATGCACATTCAGCTTGTTGCACACTTCTTCTATTCTTGAGCAATGCTCATCGAGCTGCTGCTGGTACTGCATCCTTAGCCTTGGGCTTATGAATGTTCTCAACATTCCTTTTGTCTCACTGTCAATAAGCTTCATGTCTCCTTCCATCTTGAGCTCTTTCTCGACCCTGTCAAGCACTTGTATTATCTTTATGTCATGATCGCCAAGCATGTAAAAGGCCTCTCTTATCTCCTCAATGTTCACAAGAAAGTCTGAAACTAGCACAAGCATGGACCTGCTTCCAATAACTTTCTTGTACTGCCTTATTGTGTCAACAATCTTGGAGTTGCCCTTTGGCTTTATAGAGTTCAGATGCTGCACCATAGCTGCAAGGTGGCTCATCCCTCGTTTCGGCTGGAAGATGTCCAAAGTGTCTGCAAAAGTGGAGAATTGGAACCTTTCATTGTCCCTCAAAGCGAGGTAAGCAAATCCCACACCTATCATGGACGCATAATCAAATTTGCTGATTGGCTTGCCAAACTCCATCGACGCGCTCCTGTCAATTATGATGTGGACTGTTAAATTTCTTTCCTCTTCATGGACTTTTATGTACAAGTTGTCAGTCCTTGCGAATACTCTCCAGTCTATCAGCCTTATGTCATCTCCAGGGGCATAAATCCTGTAATCCTTGAAAGTCAGCCCATGGCCGCCGGAAACAGATTTTCTAGGGCCTGAAAGATTGGAAGTAACCCTCTTGTTTATCACAAGATTAAATCTTGTCAATTGGTCCAAAAATTGAGTGTTTATCATCTTCAGTTCCAGTCTGCTTCACGATTATAAAAAACCGTCGTCATCATCAATATCCCTAACATCCCTATACTCCTCCTTATCCTGTCTAACAAATCGCTTATTCCTTAATATCAATTCTGCGTGCTCTTTTACACCTTGTTTTGTCAAGCCAATATACTCTGGATCATGCTCTATCCACCACGTTCGTTTCTTATACCTATAAAATTTAAAACACCTCGAATCAAGATAAAAACTCCTGCCGCGCAGCTTTTGGTATTCAATTTTTATTTTTCTTTCAGCTGGAGCAAGTTGATTGATTGGCCTATTCAGGATAGACTTGCCGTACTTGTCTGACATTCTTGGTATTTTCTCATGGTTTGTCATGTATTCCCAAAAAAGGGGCTTGTATGCAGCCTTACCAATAACCTCCATAACACCTTTTCTTACAAGGCTGTCGCAAATTGGCTTGATTGCAGGATTAACATGGTAACCCCAGCCGCCATTAGGCCACGCATAGATTACTTTCAACTCTGTGCTTGATAACCTCATTTTCAATTTCAGTTATGATGATTAAAAGCTAGACCTCACTTCACTTTTTCCAATATGTGCTTGATTGCATCGTCATGTGTCATGCCTTTCCTTTCAGCCTCGAAGTTCAATATGATTCTGTGCCTCAAGACTGGATAAGCCAGTATATTCAAGTCTTCGTTGCTTACATGATTCCTGCCTTGGATCAATGCTCTGGCTTTTGAAGCCAAAATCAGGCCTATCGACGCCCTTGGCGATGCACCATACTGCACGACCTCCTTGTTGGTTCTTGTTGCAAGAATAATCTTAACAGCCCTCTGCTTTATGTCGTTTGCTATCGGAACTTGCCTGACCAATCCTTGAAGTGTCAAAAGGTGGTTTTTGTTCAGCATAACCTTTAATTTGTGATCCTTTGCCTCTGCGGCATATCTGTCAACAATCTCCAATTCCTGCTCATAGGTTGGATAGGTTACAGCTATCTTCAGCAAAAACCTGTCAGCCTGTGCTTCCGGCAAGGGATATGTCCCCTCTTGCTCAATTGGGTTCATCGTCGCTAAAACAAAGAACGGCAAATCAAGCTTGAAAGTATTTGTTCCGACTGTAACCTGCTTTTCCTGCATCGCTTCCAGAAGAGCGGACTGGGTCTTGGGAGTCGCCCTGTTTATTTCGTCCGCAAGCACCACATTTGAAAAAATAGGGCCAGGCTGGAATTTGAACTGGCGCTTGCCGGACACTTCCTCAATGATGTATGTCCCTGTAATGTCCGACGGCATCAAATCAGGCGTGTTTTGTATTCTGCTGAACTTCAGGTCCATAAGCTGCGCAAGCGTCCTCACAGTCAATGTCTTTGCCAGCCCGGGGTAGCCTTCCAGCAGCGCATTTCCGTCGCACAAAATCGCAATCAGGATCTGCTCCACAACATTCTCCTGCCCAACAATAATCTTGCCTGTTTCCTTCTGAAGCTCGTCAAAAATCTGCTTGTAATTCTTCATTTAAATCTCACCTCAAATTTTGTTTGCCAGTTCTATCAATTTCAAAGGATTCCTTATAATTCTCAATTTTATAATAATTTTCATTTAATGGGCTGTTTCTTAACGTTTACCTTAGCAATGCGTTGAATCTTTTTTATCCCTATCCTTCTGCCAATTTCTTAAAATAATTCTTTACAAGCTCCTGCTGCTCCTGAGGGATGTCCTCCTGATAAGCAGCTGTCTCCTTCAAAATCATCTCCTGTGGGAAGACAGTCTCAAAATTTCTCTGCTCGGACTCCCCTTCTTCTTTGACATTCACCTTAAAATCGACAGGCTTTATCCTTATGTTCAGCTCGTTATCTCCCAGTTTTGCAACGTCATCCTTGCCATAGATGTCTTCGCTTGTGTTGAGCTTCGTCGCGACAAAGTTGCCAACGCCTTTTAAGCCCCTTGTGTCAAATATGTCAGGAACCTTATCCCTTGCAAACTCCAGAAGCTTGAGGTTTAAGGTAGTGCTGAATATTATCAAGAATGAAAGGAGCATGACTGCAAATATCTTGTACGACAAAGTTCTTGGGTTGATGAACATTGACAGGCCTACATTTTTCATCTCGCTTGTGACTTCATACTCGAGCTCATCTACGATCGGGCTTTGCATTCCCAAATTGTCTGTTGCTGTCCTTAACTTCTCCCTCAATGGCGCATACTTGTTTTCGATAAGCAATGGCTTGTACGACTTGAAACTCATATAGGAGTAGAATGCAAGATAAGCCAAAGCCGGAACCAATGCAAGCAGCGGGCTAAAGTCAATAATTGATAGTATGAGGTAAAACACTAAAAAAACCAAAGTAGTGTTTACAATATTCTCAAAAAATATCAGCTGGTTTAAAGTCCTGTTGATTTCCTTAACAACACTTGAAAATTGTTTCATGTCAATAATCACCTGCACACAAATTAATTTTAGCAGCTTCCTTCTTCAGCATCCGGTTTATCGCGTAAGCAGTCGGCTTCATCATCCAAGTCATTAACCTTGTCCTGCAATTTGTCCACATCTGCCTTCAGGTTCAGCACCTGCTGGCTTAAATCAGCAACCTGAAGGAGCTTATCTTCCAATTGCTTCTGTGTGCTCGTTAATTTTGATTCTGTGCTGGACAAAGTTGATTTGGTGGTTGCAAGGTCAAGCTCAAGCTTTTTTTTGTCAGTGTCTAGCTGGTCACGTTCCGATCTCACGTCGGTAAACTTCTTGCTTAAGTCCTCTTCCTTCTGCTGCTTAAGCTGAAGCTGGACGCTGGTTTCATTCAGAAGGCTCCTCTTTGACTCAAGGTCTTTAGTCACTTTACCAAGCTCTGCCAATTCATTTTGGTATGTGACTGAGAGGTTTTTAAAAGTGGTTTGGTAGTACACAGTGAAGCCGCTGAACATGAGCAGCGCTGCAACTATCAATAGCAACAATCCAACATTCACATCCCTTTTCATTGCCGCCATTTTATTCTGTTTATGCTTTTGTGGATTTCAATAAATTTCAACGAGCTAATCCGATATCATTTCAATTTCTGGCATGTTTTAATTACTTGTTTATTTATTTAATCATTTCAGCTATTTCTGGATATTCTCCCTGTATCTTCTTATTGCAATTTCTGATAAAAACAACAGCATTGCTATGATTGCAAATGGCCACCTGTAATCCTGGCTTTCAATTTTTATTCTTTTTGACTTTGCCTTGACAAATTCAAGGATTCCGTTTATATCGCCAGGCTCGAATATCTTGCCGCCTGTTTTTTGCACAAGCGCCGTGAACTCCTTGTTCAATCCCAGGTTTGCATACTCATCATTGTAATTGACAGCAAACGTCGCTCCTAAGATTTCCTTAAAGCCAGTTTCTTTTGGCTCATGTATCGCAGAGTATAAATTAGTGTCGATTTTTGCGAATGACAGGCCCGAGGCCTGGGGCATATCCCTTGATATGACATTGACACCTGTGGATTTGCCAATAACTGTGTCCCTGATTTTGACATCATAGGCTTTCTTCCTTCCAAGGTCCCCTATGGCCCAATTGATGCTTTTTGTAATAAGCTTGGAATTCTGTTTGGTCAGCAAGTCGCCTCCCCATTTTAAGCCGTCGTCCGTCATTAAGGTGACTACCCTGCCAAGCCCAAAGCGCCATACAACCAATATTGGAATGTTTTTGTGGGTTGTCACAAGAAGCCTTGCTGCAGGCTTTGGAATGGCATAATTATAGCCGCTTACAGTTGCCTGCATATCATCCATTCCGAGGGTAATGAAATGCGATGTGTCAATTGGAACAAGCGTGTTGTAGAATTCCTCCCCTTGTGATTCGTCCCTGTCTCCAAACTGCACTTTAAGCTTGTTGGAAGCGTCTGCCTTGTAGTAAATGCCTTCGCCAAGAGTTGCTATGTTTGCCAGGAATAGGTTGTTGTCGGTCGACAACGCGTCTGTTTCTGTGCCTATTCCAACAACAAATACCTTGACGCCTTTCGCATTGACAGTCCTGACGAGGTTAAGCGTGTCCTCCCTTAGCTTGTTGTATGTTGTTTTGCCATCACTAATAAAAATTATGTTTTTGGAGCCGCCAACTTTGCTCAATACCTGGAATCCGCCCTGTATACCGATGTCAAAGCATGATTGGCCATCAAATTTCAGGCGTGAAATTTTATTCTTCAGGTCGTTCTTTATTTCCTTCAGGAGCTTTGGCTCTTGTATAACAAAAGCCTGGCACGGGGTAAAGCCAAATGCAAGCGCACCCACATTATTTTTCTCGCTTAAGCTGTCAACAACACTTAATGCAAGCGCTTTCTCCACTGCGATATAGTCTTCAGTTCCCTGCGATATGTCTATGACAATAACAATGTTTATGTCGCTTTTATTCTGCTCCTCGCTTGCGCCAATTTTGACAGGCAGCAAAGTTTCAAGATAGCTCCCCTTATAGTTTCCCCTGTCAAATGAGCTTTCTCCGCCGATAAATATAAGGCCGTTCCCGTCTGAGACATAATCGCTTAATTGGTTTACAGAAGAGGCAATTTTTACTGCCCTGATGTCGTTGAGGATGACTGCCATGTATCCTGATAAGTCATTCGGTATTGTTGTTGTTTCCTCAAGCTCATATATATTGTTCAGATGATCTGCCAATGGCGAGTTTTCGTCAGTCACATAAAGAACCTTCGGCCTTTGCACTATCTTTACGCTCTTGTAGAAGACATTATTATTGCTGAAATAGTCGTCGCTGCCAACATCGAGAAGCTTTGCTGTAAGCTTATGATATTCCCCTTCCGGGAATTTTCTTGAAAAAATATGCTCTGCTGATGAAACTGCCTGCTCCTCCATTATCAGAGTCGAGTCATCTGCAAAAACCTGCAGAGTGTAAGGAATGTTGTTTCCAACAACAGATACCTTGACAGCAAAGTCGCCTTCTGTGTCCTTTATAATCTCTTCCGGGCCTTGGATTGTAACGCCAACATCGCTTTTCAATGAGTCCATCCTCAATGTGCTGACAGACGAGTTTATGTTTGATGCGAAAAGCATTATGTCGCCAAGCAGTTTGCCCTCATTATTCACTCCATCGCTTATGACCAAAACATTGTCATCTCCCTCAATGTTGTTCAATATTCCATTTCCGATAGATGAGGATTCTCCATTTGCTATGGTCCTTATGTTCACAGGGATAACCCCTTCAAGCTTCTTATAAAGGTCGTAAGCCATGTTCGGGTTGTATAATACCATCGAACTTGAATTGTCCACAAGAATCGTCAATCTTGGGTCGCCGGGAACCGTCTTGCTTTCTAGAACAAAAGGTGACGCTATCGCAAGCATAAGGAAGATTATTGCAAGGCTCCTTAAAAAGAGGATTATCCTTCTGTCAGTCCTTTTTGACTTTAGGTATTGCTCAAGCTCAAACTTGTTGGTGAATTTCACAAACGTCTTTCGCGTGAACCAGAATATCACCAAGAGCACTGGAATGATCGCTATCAAAATATAAGAATACCTGACACAATATTTCGACAGGCAGTATACCTTGCTGTAATCAGGGATTATAAAAGTCATAAGTCACCTCTTATTTTTATGTAAAAAAACTCTGCCAGAATGAGCACAAGGACCAGAAGAAGTATCGGAAGCTCAATGTTGAAATCATGCTCTTTGCTCTCCCTACCAAGCAGCCTTTCCCGCTCTTCCTGCTTCTCAATCTTAGTTGGTATGCTTATGTCTGATTCCTTTTCGTCAAGAAGGTTAACCGCAATTTTCTTGCTGTCGAATTCGTAAATTCCAGCTTCGTCCATCATAAGCTTGGAAGTTGTGATGCTTGAAGAAGGCGTCTTTACTTTTTGCTCGCTAATTGTCACTATCCTTCCAGTCTTGTAGTTGAAGTCCTTGATGTCCTCGGTTCCCACCATGAAATTTATCAGCGAGTTCCAGAATATTGGGTAGGAAGGCAGAGTCTCGAAGTCGCTTAAGTCATCCATGAGCCCGTAATAGACGCTCTTGCCTTTCTTGTTCTCGCCATAAACGATTATTGGACTTTTGTCGTCCGCAGACACAAATGTAATTGTGCCTTTTTTTGCCTCGGCTCCGAAATAGGATGATGTTGCGGTAAAGCATTTCTCTTTTTCAAACTGTTTTGTGATTTGATTTATCGTTTCGACGCAGGCTTTTGTCGTCTTGCTCATTTTGCTTTTCAACTCCACCGGGAGCAGCTCTTTTGTGTCAATGTCCTTCAAGTCATCCTGGGCTGCTATGACCAAACTGCCGCCTTTTTCAACATATTTCCTTATGTCATCAAATGCCCCTGGCAGAATCCCTTCCTTTTTGTTGGCGTTATTGATTTTATAGACTATGATGATGTCATGTGAATAAGGCTCTATCCTCTCTTTTTTTGAATTAATCTCTAGAACAGGCGGGTGCACGACATTCAATTCTACATCCTTGGCAGCTTCCAAGGCATGCTCAAGATTGCTCAATCTTTCATTTGTTATGAGCAGCACCGAGTTTCTTATTTTTTGCGGAGTTGCAATGTATGCGAAATCGTCAGCCTCAAGATCATCTTTTGGCTCCAGCTCCACTTTTGATATGCCGGCAGGCGTGTCAAAGACAAAGTTCTCAATGGAATTAGGGGCTATTTTCACTTCAGTCTGGGTAATTAACTTATTGTCTTTCAAAACCTTTATCGTTGTCTGCTTTTGCTCGCTGTCAAAATTTTTTACATAAACTTTTGTGTTGTATTTAGTTACTTCAAGTTTTACAATGCCCATATTTCTTGCCTTGTTTGACACATCCACAAAATCAACAATCTTGTCCTCTGATGCCAGGGCTGCCTTCACAACCTCGACATCAGGCCCTTCTGTTGTAAGGAAATCGCTCAAGACAACTATCCTTCCGGGATTATTGCCAAGTATATCCTTTGCAAGGAGCAATGCATCTCCAAGATTTGTAGTTGACACCCTTGGCTTAATCTTTGAAAGGATGTCCAGCGCTAACTCGCTATTCTCATTTTCCAAAACAATCAATGGGATATTTTCAGCCATGATTATTGTGTTCCTGCCGCTCACAGCCTTTCTTGCTTCTGCTATGGCTTTGTCAAATCTTGAAACTCCATCCTCTTTTGCCTGCATAGAGGCACTCACGTCCAAAATTATCACTGTATTTTCCAATGTTTCATCATATTTTAATTGGACAAACGGAGCGGCCGCAACAAGGCACAAGCCCAAGATTGTGAGCAATTGCAGCAAGAACAGCAGATTAGTCATTAATTTCTGGAAGAATGAGTACTGTTTTGACCGTTTATTGTCCTTCATGATGAACATAAGGGAAGGAATCACCTTATCCTGGGGTTTTGGCCTTCTAAGGTAAAGCAAGACAAAAATAGCTACCCCTATCAAAGCCAACAGCCCCAAGGGCCTCTGGAAAGGTAAAGCCACCATTTTACTTCCTTCTTTTTTTATTCAATACCCCATCAATCAGATCTTTTGGGTTAACAATTTCTTTTGCCAGTATAAGAACATCATTGAATTCGTACCAGTAAACTTCAGATTCTGCAGATATTCTTAAATCCTGCCTCGCTTCCTGCGGCATGGTCAATTGGCCCTGCTTGGTCAGCCTGGCTTTCCCAATGAATTTTGGCTCCATGTTATTAAGTTTATTATTTTTAATAAAATTACAATATATTTTATTATTATTAAAATTAATATTTATAAATGTTTCGGAAAAATTGGAGCTTAAGCAAGCTAATGCGAAACATTTAAATATATATTGTGCAATTTTGGCTATCATGCAACAAGACAGTTTTTGCCGAATTGGCTGCACTTTCACAACTTCTACAACTGCAACAGCTTAAACGCTGCTCATTTCCTTAAATCTGTTTTTTTTTGATTTCAATAAGCTTTTTAAAACAAAATAAAAACCGAATCATAAAATGTCAAAAATCAAGATAACATTGCCTGACGGGAGCGTAAAGGAGTTTCCAAAAGGAGCAACTGCGGGACAAATTGCATTCGAAATAGGAAAAAGGCTGGGGGAAGATGCGTTGATTGCAAGGATAAATGGCAAGCTTAAGGATTTATTTGTTCCAATAAATGAAGATTCAAATCTGCAAATCATTACATACAATGACAAGGAAGGAGTTGAAACATTCAGGCACAGCACTGCGCATCTTCTTGCGCATGCTGTTGTTGATTTGTTCCCTGAAGCAAAGCCAACAATAGGGCCGGTTGTTGAGGAAGGATTCTATTATGATTTTGGAATAAACCACCATTTCACTCCCGAAGACCTTTTGAAATTAGAGCAGAGGATGAAGGATATTGCAGATAAGAATTTCAAAGTTGAAAGGCTCGAGCTGAATGAGCATGAAGCAAAAAAAATGTTCAAGGAGAATAAGTTCAAGCTTGAGCTTATCAAAGAATTTGTTGAAAGTAACCAGCCCTTGAGCGCATACAAGCAGGGAGACTTTGTTGACCTTTGCAGGGGCCCGCACATTCCGAACACAGGCAGGATGAAGGGATTGAAGCTGACAAAAATCTCATCTGCTTACTGGAAAGGCGACTCAAGCAACGAGCAGCTCCAAAGAATCTACGGCATAAGCTTTCCGGAAAAATCAATGCTTGACAGCCACTTGAAGATGGTTGAGGAAGCTGAGAAAAGAGACCACAGGAAAATTGGAAAAGAGCTTGAGTGGTTCAATTTCTTTGAGGAGAGCCCAGGCGCTCCATTTTTTTATCCCAAAGGCGCTATCATTTATAATCAGCTTTTAAATTTTATCAGGGAAGAGTACAAGAAAAGGGGGTACCACGAAGTCATAACACCTCTTTTGTATGACAAATCCTTGTGGACTACTTCAGGCCATTGGGAGCATTTCAGGGAACATATGTTCACTCTTCAGTCAGAGGGCAAAGATTACGCCCTGAAGCCGATGAACTGCCCGTCGCATCTGCTGATCTACAATTCAAAATCAAGAAGCTATCGTGAATTGCCTTTGAGAATTGCTGATTTTGCTCCTTTGCACAGGAACGAGCTTTCAGGAGTGTTGGCGGGATTGACAAGAGTCCGAAAAATGTCCCAGGATGACGCTCATATTTTTCTTGCGCCAGAGCAGATAGAAGAGGAGATTTTCAGGATTCTGGATTTTATTAAATTTATTTTCAATGAGACTTTTGACTTCGAATACAAGGTTGAGCTGAGTACTAGGCCTGAAAAATTCATGGGCGACACCAAGACATGGGAAAAGGCAGAGCAGAGCTTGAAAAATTCGCTTGAAAATAAGGAGATAAAATATGAGATAAAGATGGGAGAAGGGGCATTCTATGGGCCAAAAATAGACTTCCACATAAAGGATGCTATTGGAAGAAGCTGGCAATTGTCCACTATACAGTTGGATTTCCAATTGCCCAAGCGGTTTGATGCAACTTATGTGGGGGCTGACAATTCAAAGCACAAGGTTGTCATGATTCATCGAGCTTTGCTCGGAAGCCTTGAAAGGTTCATCGGGATTTTAGTCGAGCATTACTCTGGCAAGCTGCCTTTATGGCTTGCTCCCGTCCAGATAAAGATTCTAACTGTTTCCGATAGGTTTGATGGATATGCCAAAGAAATCAAGGAAAAATTTGAGAAGAACAATTTCAGGGTTGAGCTCGATTCAAGGACTGAAAGCGTAAGCTACAAGGTTAGGGAAGCTCAAGCCCACAAGATTCCGTTAATAGTCACTATTGGCGAGAAAGAGGAGAAAAACAAGACAATAGCAATACGGACAATGGACAACAAGGTTTATTTTGACTTCAATGTTGATGAATTTGTCAAGAAAGTTTCTAAGAATATTGACAGCAGGAAAGTGAAGACTGAGATTTAGTGTAGTGTTGCAAGGTTTAGCTCAAAGTTATCGGTAGCAAAATAAGAGTAAGGTGGCTAGCGATCATTATTTATTTAAGAGAGCTTCCAACTAAAATTCCATTAGCCCAATAAAATCCGGTTTCACCAGAAGGCAAAATATCGTATGTGTATTTTTGATTGTATGGAACAATTTCGACAGCTTTCACATATGAGTTGTCTATAACTTCATCCGGCTTTACATCACCAAAAGTTCTGCCATAGGCTGTTGGATGACCTTGAGAAACTGATAGTTCCTTGCCATTATCAAGAACGATATGCACCATTGCATGAGTTGGTGGAACCTGCGCTTTGCCAATTTTTAGGATAATTGCAGACTGTCTATTCCCGAGTCTATCAGATGTCCACACAAATGCTCCTTTCTTTAATTCTTTAACATTCATATTCCCATATGGTGTGTCAATAAGGGTATCTCCAGACAGGCAAATCGGACAGCCACCCGCAGGTTGTTCCCCTATAATCTTAGTAAAAGTCACTTTCTGGCCGGAAAAATCAATGCTCGTGAGCTTTTCCGATACCCCCTCACATGCGTAGCCTATGTCATCTCCTATGTGCAATGTTTTTGGAGTGCCAGGATCATTCGGCCTTTGAATGGGGTATATATCGAACCAAAGCCCATCAACACTGTCAGGATTAATTTTTTGAATGAAAAAAGAGCTTTCTGTTTCACCCACTGATTTAACTATAGCTGAACTCGCATCAATTATTTCTTTTGCAGGCTTATTTACACAGCCAGAGATTAATGTTATCAATATAAAAAGGGCAGTTATTCCAATTGTTAAATATTTTTTATCCATGTAATTCAACATAATCTCTCGTCACTATTTAAAGGTGTTGTCAGCTTCAAGTTGGGCTGAAGTGAACCAACCCAAATCTCATCTAACTACAAGGTTTTCCTCTTTTTTAGCTTTGGTTTTTAATTCTTCTAAAATTAGCATATCATAAATTTCAATTAATTTTTTTATTTTTGTGTTTGATGCGTTTAGCCTGAAAAGTTTTGCTTTTCCAATGTTTCTTGTATGCATGATTATGCTGTTTTTTATCAAATTGTCCCATATCCTGTATAGAGTTGCCCTTCCAATGCCTGAATTTTCCGCTATATCTGTAATTGAGAAATCCAACTCTCTTTCTGTCAATAAGTAATCTAATACTTTAATCATAGGGGAGTCTCCCATGAATCCTATGAATAAGGATTTTGCTTCCATTCTTCTTCTATACATCAGTACGGCACAGCTGGTATTTAAATATTTCTATTTTAAGACAATATTGTATCAAAATTGTAAGGAATATTTATATATCAATTAAAAAGATGCTAGTTTTATGGGTCTAACAGTTGAAGGTATCAAGGCGAGGATTATAAGAAAGTTAGTGCAGTGGAGAAAATGGGGCGGCTCTCACACTGAAAATATCCTTAATGGGCTGCCTTCTCATCTAAGAGGAGACAAAATGACAAAGCAGGCATTGAAGGAGCTGGAAAAAGATGGATGGATTTTGCCTGCTAAAAAGACAGGAGAGATACATTATTCCTTGAATCCAAGAAAAACCGAAGAGATTTTGCGGTTTTATGAAAAGTATTGCAGGAAATTTTAGAGCGAATTATCAATGTAAAAAGAGATAACTTGTGGGTTCTGAATTGATTTCTTGTTAGATTTGCAGTATTAATTGAATTAAGCCATATGCCACGGCTATTTATTTCGAGTTAAAGCGAACTTTGGGACGGCGGGACAGCCGTTTTTATATTTTTAAGATTGTCACCGAATTGAATGAATTTCTGCGAAGCAGAGTAAATGTCCGAAGGACTGGGTTGGGGCCGTTTCTTTTTACTATCATTGATCCTTTTCATTATTTCTTTTTGTTCTTCTTCGATATCTTTTTTAGTATACACAATTTATTTTATTCTGTTAAAACCAGTAGATATATGGTGGATATCACTCTTTATATCTTCAATATTTTTAGCAATCTTATGCAATGGTGGTTCTCCTAATTGGGACATCCCTTCAAATTGAGCAAAATCAATTATAAAATCTTCATTAAAAGAATCATCACTTTTATTTTTATATTCTGCGCTTATTTTGAATGGCTTTTTCATCTTTTCGTGGAAATTTTCAGCCAAACTCGTTAAGAAAAATTGAATTTTTTGGTTTGGAGCTAAATAATTTATTTCCTTCATTACTTTCTTTTGAGATAGAAAATGTCCTTTTGAGAACTCAAAATCTGGCTCAATCTTAAATTTAACATCATAAGCTGGTCCAGAACCAATGTTCATAATTTTTATATCCATAAAATTTATCCATTCCTCACGAGGTTCTACAGTTATAGATATATTTGGTTCTGTTTGAGCTTTCCTCATTTCTTTAGTTTCCCCCACAAGTTTCCATGTTAAGTAGGCATAAACTGCTGTAGAAAAAGCCACTATTGCTGTAAACAAAAGCATCAAAAAACCATTGTTATCATTTAATACTTCTCGATATTTAAATGCTAAGAAAGTTATGAAATAAAAAAGTATACAAATAGATGCAGGTAATAAAAATTTGGAATACTTTCCCATTTAAATCACTTGTTATAATTATAAGATTGTTTTATTAACTCGAATAACTTCTTTAGTTCATCTTCATTTTTAATAACAACTTCGTAATCTCCGTTACCCCAGTGTCCAATTGCCTTAGGTTTGCTTAGATCTCTTGCAATTCCAAAAGAATCATTTAGCTTGCCACTTGGTACATTTAGAAACGCTTTAATTGCATTTTTTTGAAGGACAATATCCACAAAATTTGTCGTTAGCTTATAGGCAATATACTTGGCTTTGGCTTCTTCTATTATAGCTTCATCTAATGAAGATATCATTGCCTTTAATTGCATAAATAATTCTTTTGTTTGATTTGATGCTATTTCTAAATGATTTTCTATTGTGTAATTTTTTTGTAGTCTAGTTTGCCAAGCTTTTTTTCCGGCTTCTACCATCTTCCTATCTTTATTTTCATTTTGATATATTTTAGAAGTGCTTATTTTGATAGCTTTCTGAGTTTCTGACTCTACCAATAGAATATCATTTTCGTAAATTCTATATCTTAAAAGCTCAATTTTTATCGGAAGAATCTCAACAGTATCTAAGTCAAATTTATTGTAGCTCTCTGCCACACATATAACCCTAGGAGATGTCCAATCAATTTCAAGGCTGATATTTTTATTTCGACATAGCATTTCAAAATCAGCTTTGTGATCAAGAAGCCATTTTAAATAAGATAACCCTTGATTGATTATATTATCGTTTTGATTTCTCTTGTATTCTACAATAACAGGTGAACCATTTTTATCAATGCCTAGTGTATCTATCCTGCCTCCAAAACTTGTACTGCATTCTGAGGCTAAAAAATCAACATTCAGGATAGTTAAAAGATTATTTTCAAACAATCGCTGAATATTTCTCTCTTTTTCTAAATCTATTGTGGATAGTTTTATTACATTTGAATTATTTATTTTAAAAAGTGCCATATTATAATTAGTTACCTATTGATATTTAAAAATACTCTTATTTTTCTAGCCCCCAACCCAAGAGTGGAAAAAATTTAAATGAAGCGAAGCGTAATCGCTTATCCTTGTTAAGACCTATTCCATCCCTTCATTCGGAGCACCAGCTCCTCCTTCTGCAACTCCAATTCTGGTTTGATAGTAGACGGGGTAATCATATTGATTTGTCTCGTAAGGCAGCTTTACCTCCTTGATTTCCTTGCTGATGTCATTCAGGTCATTTGCCTTTATCTTGATTCCGGACACTGTGTAGAGTCTGTCATCCATGAACAATGACCTTCTCACTGAATTTGGCGAGCCATACCAATACCAATCCCTGATTTCATCGCCTTCATTGTGTGTTATCTTGCCCTTCACATCAAGCCCGTTTTCAGGTGAAACGCTGAACACATAAGCACCTTGCCAGTATCTTTGCCTGTAATACCCAAGCTTTGAATCATATTCTAGCTTGCCCTTTACTTCAGTTACGGGCAGCACAAGCAGATTCTTTTTCTTGCTGAAGAGGAACGCTTTATGGTCCCTTAACGCCTCTGAATCCGTTCCAGAGTCGCCTATTTCGTACTTGTCCAATTCCTTTGGATTCTTCACATCTGAAACATCAAACAATGCAATCTTAACTCCTTTTGTTGATATTCCTCCCCACTCATTTCCTTCTGTCTCTTTGCCAATGCCTATGATGTGGTCTTCGTCATAAGGATGCAGATAATCTGAAAATCCCGGTATTTTCAATTCTCCAAGCACCTCAGGATTTTGCGGATTTGACAGGTCAATGACAAACAGTGGATCGACCCTCTTGAACGTAACCATGTAGAGCCTGTCACCCAAAAATCTTGTTGAATAAATCCTTTCATCAGGGGCAAGAGCCTCCAATTTTCCAACAATCCCAAGCTTTTCATCAAGCACATACACATTGTTGTACATCACAAATTCTCTTCTTGGGCGTGGAGGAACTATCATAGTTGGAGCGATTTTTCCAACAGCAGCATCTGATGAATCTAAGGTTTCCGTCGAAACAGCTTTGGCCATCATTGGAATTATGCCGCCTCCTCCATAAAATTCAAATGTCGTCGCAACCCTGAAATATTTTCCGTTTTCATCCATTGAAAACTGGTTGAGCAAATATCCAGGCACTTCTCCTTTTGCCACATATTCAATCTCTCCCTCATTTATGGCAATCTTATGTATGACTGTTTTTCTTCTCTCAACTTCAATCCTTGCCTCGTAATCTTCAATTTCAATCGCAATCTTTTCAACAAGCTTGGTCTTTTCACCTTCTTCCATTTTGTTGTACATCTCTTCTAATGCATTTGATATTTCATCCCATTTCTCATATGAGTTCAAGCTGTTGTCATTTTTTATGCTGCTGATTTTGCTCCTTGTTTCCGATGGAAGCAGTGGGACAACGACATCATAGAACCTTTCCTCGTTATGCTTTTCATAATATGTGTACGGAAGGTTTTTTTGGTATGTTATGTAGATGTTGTCTTGCGAAACATAAAGGGTGTTTGTGTAGCCCATCATGAATGTCTTTGCATTGATCTTGCCATCGTCTTCAAGCACGTTGAAGGCCGCAACTGTGTTGAAATTGTAATTGGATTCAGGATTGTCAAAATAATAGATTTCCGGCCTGGTAACAATATCTGAGCCTTGCCTTATCACAGGCACGTCAACTACATTGCCATAATAATAGGCATAGTCTGTAGAAATGAAGTAGACATAATCTCCTATCATCCTTGACTGGTAATAATTGCCTTTCAAGTTGTAATCCTTGACAAGCTTTGGCTTTTCCCTGTCTGAAATATCATATACATAGGCATGGGTTTTTGAGACATACCTTGGCCTTGGCACGAAATCGTATTGTTCAAAAACAGGGCTTTGGTCATTTCCGTCAACAAATAAAACAAGCCTGTCCTTGTTGACAAACAAGTCCCTTGGATTGCCTTCAATCTTTGTTGTTGATAATATTTCAGCATCTTCAGCAGGGTAGGCATTAACTATCACTAGCTTGTTCTGGGAAATCATGTAGATATATTTATTGTCATTTTTCACAAAATCAGCTTCATCGACGCCTTCAACTTGTATATTTGTTTGAGAATAATCCGAGGCTACATTGCCAGAGTCTGCAGATTTTGCCTGGGGAGCAGCAGATTCTGCCATTGCTGTTGCAACTCCAAGGCTTCTCACGCCTGCATCTCCATAATAACCAGCTGCACCGCTTTGCGACTGGATTTTCTTTAGGAATTCGCTGATTTCCTGAGTCGAGGAGAACTTCTTCAGCTGCTGGGACGATTCAAACTCGGCTATTTTTACGTCAATCTTTTCTCCCGGCTTGATTATTTTGCCGTCTGTCTTGCATGAAGCAAGCAAAATTAGCAATGTTAAGGCAGCCATCAATATAATATTCTTGAAATTTGTTTGTTTCATTTTTTCACTCCATCACTCTGTTTTCTCAACATAAACGCTGGATTTGCTTCCGTGGACAATCCCTTTGACTAATGGCTTATCATAAACCTTATAGGTGCTGTTGTCATCCTCTTCCAATAAAACCATTAAGTCATACTCCCTATCTCTGTCAGCCCCTGTAATTTCATTCAGCCATATCCTTGGCTGTGCGCATGCCCCCCTATCAGGAGGGCAGGCTTGTTCACCAAGCAAAGTCCCCGCAACAAAAGTTCTTATTTCAATTGTCCTTCCATCCAAAGCAGACCTGTGTTCTATGACAAATCTTGAAGGTACAGGAGAGGATGGATAGCTTTCAAGTGGAATATCAATCAGGCTGCTGATACCCTCTGATGTTTCCGGTTCAACTATTCCGGTTCCACTCCTGGCTGAATTTATTTTTCCTGAAAATACTTCTTTGCTATTGACTGAAATTCGATAATTTGTATTTTCAGAAACGCTCATTATTTTCTCATTGATTTCCTGCGGCTCTCCTACAACCTGAATGCAGACTTCTGCTGTGCTCTTGCTGTTTATGTTAATATTGACTTGTGAAGTGGGCATGTCTTTTGTGCTGGTTATCATGACTTCCCAATTTACGCATGGAGTTGACCTGCCTAATTTTCCACTTAAAAAAGCTCTTCCACCATAGCCAGGATCATAAACTAATTTTAATTCTCCCTTTCCGGTATTAATTGTTTTTGAAATGCTTCCAGTTTCTTCTACAAATGTTTTGTCAGGCGCAAAGCATTGCCTTGGATAAGATTCTCCTACGGGATAGCCTGCAGCAGCACATTCCTCAAAATTAGTTATTTTTTCCACTGTTGATTTAGAGCCTGCTATTTCCGAGCCAAGCTCTTTCTCCAGCAAACTCTTAATTTTTTCATCTTTTCCAGCATAAGTCAGGATTATACTGCCTTTTTTGTAGATGTGAGGCTCATCAATCCATGTCACCATAGTTGTGCCAATCGTTGAGGCATCCTTTGATATTGTTGATGCTGCCTTGTTCGCATCTGCTTCATTAGCAAATTGGTATATCTGCATATCAGCATTGTTGAGCTTTACCACATAACCTTTCGTTCCGAAAAAATTTTCATCAAGCTCTGATGTTTTCTCAACACTTGTTCCAGCAGATTTCATGTTGTTGATGAGATTATCATAGCTGTATTCCCCAGCAGGAATGTTTGTTTGCTTTTGAGCGCATGCTGCGATAACAAGCAACAACAGGCTCATCAATGTGTAAATTTTGTAATTTGTCTTTTTCATTTTTTTACCTCTTTGAGTTATTTGATAATGAACTTGTATATAAATACATATTTAAGACTTTGAATTGGGTTGAAGTCATCATTTCTTTCTAATTCTCATGTAATCAATCACGATGTGGACGAAAAATGCAAATATTGCTCCTATTAAAAACCATATAGCTATATCCTGAGGCAATAAGGAAATTGAAGGCGCTGCCTCTTGCCCAGCAGCCGGAGCAGCCATCATTACAGAATCTGCCGATTCTATTGCGCCTGTTTTTGCCATCATTGGCGCTGCTTCTATCGTTAGCCTTGAAGCGTTCATATATTTGGAAAGTAATTCAATTATTCCAGCAGTCCCAGCAACAATTAGTGCAACAGGCAAAATGCTTTTCAGCCTTTCTTTTATGCCGTAAGTCTTCTTTGGCGCTATTATTATGTATTTGTTCGCCAGCTTGTAGTGCATCACTTCCTTTCCCTTCTTGCTGTAATGGAATTCTTCGGCGCTAACCAATCCGGCATCAGTCAGCTGCTGCAGATTGTAATGGACGGTTGAGATTGGAATACTCAATTTTTCTGCCAACTCAGATTCAGTCGCTTCCTTGCCAGATAAATAGTCTAAAATCTTCCGGCAGGACTCGTTGCTTATGACGTTTGAAACCTTCTTTATCTGCGCATCTTCCA